>DVHU01000032.1 GCA_018711815.1 Candidatus Egerieimonas intestinavium | reverse complement strand
TTTCCACTTTAATCATCCCTTCATCATCATAAAACTGTATTGTACGTTTACTTACTCCGACAATTTTACTTACCTCGCTTGTCCTCTTCACTACGGCCTTCCCTTTCCCCGTATAAAGAGCATAATCTGTTACGCTTACGTGATAGCAATACTCTTTTTCGGAAATATTTACAATTTGCTTCATAAAAGGCCATGTAAATTTCGCGAATGATTGCATAAAAAAGATCTTGCCTCTCTCAGCAAGACCTTTCTGTTCAATAATGTAGCCAATTTGTTATAGACAAAAAAGAGCAGAAAAAGCCAGTTCTGCAAATGCAGATCTGACTTTTTCTGTGCCCTTATAAATACTGGCTTTTTACGGTGTTTCGTTTTACTCCCACTCAATCGTGGCGTTGGGCTTGGGGCTGAGGTCATAGCAAACCCGATTTACGTTTTTCACTTCCTTCATGATCCGGTCGGTGATCTTAAGGAGCACCGGCCACTCCACCTGCTCGATGGTGGCGGTCATGGCGTCCACGGTGTTCACCGCCCGGATGATCACCGGATACTCAAAGCATCTGGCGTTGTCCCGGACGCCCACTGACTTGAAGTCGGGCACGATGGTGAAATACTGCCAAACCTTTTTATCCAGCCCAGCCTTCTTGAATTCCTCCCGCAAAATAGCGTCGGACTCCCGAACTGCCTCCAGCCGCTCCCGGGTGATGGCCCCCAGGCAGCGCACGCCCAGCCCCGGTCCCGGGAAGGGCTGGCGGTACACCATCTCCGCCGGCAGGCCCAGAGCCAGGCCGCAGGCCCGCACCTCATCCTTAAACAGCTGCTTTAAGGGCTCCACCAGCTCAAATTTCAGATCCTCCGGCAGACCGCCCACATTGTGGTGGGACTTCACGGCCTTGGCCGTCTTGGTGCCGCTCTCCACAATATCCGGGTAGATGGTTCCCTGGCCCAGGAACTCGATGCCCTCCAGCTTCCTGGCCTCCTCCTCGAAGACCCGGATAAACTCTCCGCCGATGATCTTGCGCTTATCCTCCGGGTCAGCGACATTCTCCAGCTTGGTCAGGAACCGCTCGGAGGCGTCCACATACACCAGGTTTGCGTCCAGCTGATTCTTAAACACCTCGATGACGCTCTCCGACTCGCCCTTTCGCATGAGGCCGTGGTTTACGTGGACGCAGGTCAGCTGCTTGCCGATGGCCCGGATCAGAAGAGTCGCCACCACGGAGCTGTCCACGCCGCCGGACAGGGCCAGGAGCACCTTGCGGTCTCCCACCTGGCGGCGAACCAGCTCAATCTGGTCGGCAATAAAATTCTCCATGTTCCAGTTGGCCTCCGCCTGACAGGTGTCAAAGACAAAGCTCTTTAGCTGGGGAGCTGCCTCCTCCCAGCTTTTGTAAGAGGCCTGGCATTTAGCCGGGGCGTGGTCAATGGCCATAAAGGGCAACCCGGTCTCGTAGAGCTCCGGCCGCACGTCAATTTCCACGCCGTCCACCACCCGGTTGGGCCCGCCATACAAGATCACGCCCTTGGCGTTGGGGATGTTCTTCAGCTCCTGGGCTGTGATGTCGTGGGGATAAATCTCGCTGTAAACCCCCAGCCCGCGGATTTCCCGCGCCAGCACGGTATTCTCCGTACTGCCCAAATCCAGAATAACAATCATATCCTGCTTCATGTTTCCCTTCTCCTTTTCTTTTGCCTGTTTTATCGCCTCCGGCCCGCCCGGGGACTTATCCCTGCCGGGAGGGCCGGTAAACGTCTCCGCCTATGAGAGTCCCTCTCCCTTTCCGATGGTGAAAAACAAAATCAAAATGATCACCACCGGGGCAATATATTTCATCATCACGCTCCAAAGCCCCCGCAGAGGGAAGGGCTTCGCGCCGTCATTTTCAATCTCCCGCACCGCCTGGGTGGTCTTCCAGCTCCAGCCTACAAACAGGCAGAAGCACAGGGCGCCCACGGGAATCATCAGGTTATCCGTAAATTTCTCCATCACGGCGTTCATGGGCAGCATCTGGAAGCCGTTGGTGAAATCAAACCAGGGCAGATTGATGCCCCGGGCCTCCGACTGGGACAGGGAGTAGCCCGCGCTCAGCAGGGACATGGGCACCGCCAGCAGAATGGAAGCCTTCAGCCTGCTCATGTGAAACTCCTCTGTCAGGAAGGCCACGCAGCTCTCCAGGATACTGATGGCGCTGGTGAGCGCCGCCAGAAACAGCAGCAGAAAGAACACCAGCCCAAAGATTTTTCCCCCGGCGAAGCCCGCGAACACCTCCGGCAGGGCCATGAAGGCAAAGCCTCCGCCCATGCCCAGACCGTCGGCTCCCAGGGTCACAAACACCACGGGAATAATGGCCAGAGCTGCCAGGAAGGCCACCCCCGTATCCAGCACGCAGATCCAGGCAGCGCTCTTGACCAGATTTTCCTCCTTGGGCACATAGGAGCCGTAGGTCACCAGGATTCCCATCCCCACGGACAGGGAGAAAAACGCCTGGCCCAGGGCCATCACCCAGGTATCCCCGTTAAAATCCTCCATCTTTACGGTGAACATAAATTTCAGTCCCTCAGAGGCTCCCGGGAGGGTCACCGCCCGGATGCAGATTCCAACCAGCAGCAGGAAGAGGCAGGGCATCAGCACTTTGCTGACCTTCTCAATGCCCTTGGATACCCCCTTTACCACCACGAAGATCGTCATCACCAAAAATACCAGCCCCCACAGCAGAGGCTCCCCGGGATCAGTGATAAAATCCGTGAAATAATCCTGGTAAACCGTGGCTCCGGTGCCGAAATCCCCCCCGGTCAGGTAGACCCAGATGTACTTGAGCACCCAGCCGCCCACCACACTGTAGTAGGACATGATCACAAACAGCGTCACCAGGCCTATCTTCCCGGCAAAGGCCCACTTGGGATTCAGGCTGCGAAAGGCCCCCACCATATTTTTCTGGGTTCTGCGGCCCACGGATAGCTCCGCCAGCATGATCGGAAAACCGATCAGCGCCACAATGACCACGTAGCACAGCAAAAAGGCACCTCCGCCTCCCGCTCCCACCTTTCCGGGAAATTTCCAGATATTTCCCAGGCCGACGGCTGAGCCTGCCGCCGCAAGAATAAATCCAAGATTACTGGCCCATTGACTTCTCTTCTGTTGTACCATGTTGTTTCCTTAACTTACCTTTCTGTCTTAATTTTCAAATGGGAAAGTGTAGGGCAGATGATAGTAATCCCTCACCGCCAGCAAATCCCTTTGAACCCCCTCTCCCACAGGGACTCCCTTGTCCCTGCGCTCCAGCCAAACCAGGTATTCCTTCTGGCCGGCTGTGTAGATCCGCTCCTGGCCCGGGGCTTTCTTCGAGTCCCGCAGCTGGCGCAGAATATCTCCGCAGATTCTGCGGAAGGTGTCAAGCCCCATGAAGGCCTCCGGGTCGATGACCAGGAAAAAGTGCCCCAGATGGTAGGGCTGCTTTCTGCCCTCGGCGTCGGTGCCGTTTAAAAGCTTTAAGTAGCTGCCCGCCTGCAGAGCCGCCGAGAGCACCTCCACCACCGTGGCGTAGCCGTAGCCCTTGTAGCCGCCCAGCTCCTCCCCGATGCCTCCCAGGGGAGCTAAGGCCGCCTCCCCGCTGGTGAGGGCCTGCAAAATCCTGGGGCTGTCCGTCATGGCCGAGCCGTCGGCGCCGATCACCATCCCCGCCGGGGTATCCTGGCCGTTTCGGGCATAGTACTCAATCTTGCCCCGCTGAGTGATGGAGGTGGCGCAGTCCAGCATGAAGGGGAACTCCTCATCCGTGGGAAAGCCCACGGTCAGCGGGTTTGTCCCCAGCATATTTTCCACCCCAAAGGTGGGGGCGATGGAGGGCCGGGCGTTGGTTCCCGTGATTCCGATCATCCCCGCCTCCGTGGCCATGGTGCTCCAGTAGCCTGCGATCCCGTAGTGGGTGGAATTACGCACCGTCACCATGGAAATCCCGCAGCTCTTGGCTTTGGCAATGGCCATTTCCATGGCCCTCTTGCTGGCCACCATACCCATGCCATCGTGGGCGTCCAGCACCGCCGTAGCTCCGGTCTCCCGCAGCACCTCAATCTCCGTCACCGGTTTTTGAATTCCCGCCTGAATCCTGTCGATATAGATGGGCTTAAAGCGGTTGCAGCCGTGGCTTTCAATTCCCCGCCGATCGCTCTCCATCAGCACATCCGCGCAGAGGCTGGCGTCCTCCCGGGGAACCCCCGCAGCCACGAAAGCGTCTGTCATAAAATTTCCGATCAGTTCCCAGGATATATAGGGTCTTGTATCCATGTACACCCCTCCTTTCTGCCAGGGGCTTCCTCCCCCAGGCCCGGCCGCGCCCTTCCCCAGGCGCAGTCTTTTTCTTTAAATAATGGTAGCATATTTGCTGGAAAATGGCAATAAAACTGCCCGCTTTCCTCTTCGCGTAAAAGGCCGGGTGTGGTATACTTGAGTCAGCATAAAAAAGTTCAGAGGTGAAGCTTATGAAAACATGGAACTGGGGAATTCTGGGCCTGGGCAATATCGCCCGGGAATTTGCGGGGGCCATGAGCCGGCTGCATCCCGTATACGCTGTGGCTTCCCGGAACCGGGAGAAGGCCGAGGCCTTCCGGCAGCAATTTGGGGCCGCCGTTTCCTACGGCAGCTATGAGGAACTCTTGTCCGACCCGGCGGTGGATATCGTCTACATGGCCACCGTCAACAGCCAGCACTATGGCAATATCCTGGACTGCCTGCGCCACGGAAAACACGTACTCTGCGAGAAGGCTATCTGGGGGAACCACAGGGAGCTTCAGGAAGCTTACTCCCTGGCCCGGGAGCGGGGGCTGATCCTGGCGGAGGCTATGACCATTTTCCACATGCCCCTCTATCAGGAGATCAAAAGCCTGATCCGTCAGGGCGTCCTGGGAAAAATCAAGCTGGTGGAGGCAGATTTCGGCAGTCTCAAGGAGGACGATCCCGCCAACCGCTTTTTCTCCCCCCAGCTGGGCGGCGGAGCTATGCTGGACATCGGCACCTACGCCCTGTCCTTTGTGACCTTCTTCCTCTCCGGGGAAATCTCCCGGGTGGAGCATCTCATGAGCCGCTATCCCACGGGCGTGGACGAGATGTGGAATATCGGCCTGAAGACCAGCGCCGGAGAGCTGGGCAGCGTCACCATGACTTTTCGGGCCAAGCTGCCCAAGCGGGGAATCATTGCCGGGGACAAGGCTTACCTCTCGGTGATGAACTATGTGCGCCCCCAGGAGGCCACCCTGGTGTTTCCCGACGGCAGCACCCAGACCATCCGGGCCGGGGAAACTGCCCGGGCCATGGAGTATGAAATCCTGGATCTGGAAAAGGCTCTTTCCACCGGGGACTATTCCCTGGCCTACATGGAGGAGACCAGCCGGGTGGTCGGCCTGATGGATCAGCTTCTCTCCTCCCCCCGGGAATAGGAATAAGTTTAGGGGGATTCTTTCCGAAACCAGATTTTCGAGGGCAGAAAATGACGCGGTCTTGAAATCATCAGATTTTCTTCAGGTTATTTTTAGAAATTTTCTTTTTCTTTTAGAATTTGTACATATCCATGTCACACATCTTGCCTATAATATGTTTCAGATAGTTGATGAACCACTCACTATCTCCCCCCTCATTAAAAAGAACGGACTGCGAAAGCGGTCCGTTCTTTTTGTTTTGCGCGCGCAGCACCGCGCCGTAATTACTTATCCTCTTACAGGGGTATCTCCCCGCAGGCCTCCCGGCAGGCCCGCTGCAGCTCCTCCTGGCTCTCCAGCTCCAGGAGCTTTTTGCTGTAGCGGAAGTAGGGCTCGCAGCCAAAAGCGCCCAGGAAGGCGGAAATCCCCTGATTTCTCGTAAGGCTGGAGACAAAGAGAATCATCTCCTGCTCCTCCCCGAAGGCGTCGCTGATAAAAGCGAAGGCCCTCTCCAGCTCCTCCCGGAACTCCCGGGCATCCCGGCTCCTTTTTTCTGTCTCCCGGGAAAAGAGCTCCCGGATCCGCTCCCATCCCCTCTCCCGTTGGTTGATATGCTCCCGGCGAAGGGTCAGGTCATACTCCTCCAGGCAGGCGAGGGCCCTTCTCTGGGCCCGCTCCTCCCGGCGGATCAGCAGGCCCGCCTTCTTCTTTTCTCGCAGACTCTTTCGCTGCTCCTCCAGAAATTGCCGCAAGCACTGCATATCTTCCTGATTTTCCAGATAGTTTTTCAGATGGCTCAGGATCTCGTGGAGGGCCTTCACCCGCCCATCCTCCTCCTCCCATTCCCCCTCCTTCAGGTTCAGGGCGTCCAGGAAAAGCCCCACCACCGTGAACCGCTCCTCGAAGGAGGCCTCCGCGGCCATCTGGAGCCGCTGCCCATACTCCTCCCGGCTCAGGGAGCCCTCCAGGATCTGGGCAATGGCGTAATCCCTGCCGTATTTCCTGTACAGCTGATAGTAGGCGGCAAATTCCCGGGCCACCTCCTCTTTCTGCAGATACTGGGCCGCCACCTCCCGGGTCACGGGAATTTCCAGCTCTTCATAGCCCAGGAGCAGCTGAGACAAATCCTCCCAGCCCCGGGCGGTGACGAAGGCTTTGCCCTCCCCGGTCTGCTCCACCTGATAAAAGTGATCCCTGCGGATATTCAGATAGGACAGCACTGCCCCGTGGACGCCCTGCTCCCAGGCGTACTCCATCCAGACGCCGCAGTCCGGTTCCACGTCAATTCTCCGAACCCGGTCCAGGGTCACGATGTCAAATTCCCGCACAGACTTATTATACTGGGGCGGATTCCCCGCAGCCACGATCACCCAACCCCGGGGTACCTGATGACTGCCGAAAGTCTTATTCTGCAGGAACTGCAGCATGGTGGGGGCCAGGGTCTCGGAGACGCAGTTGATCTCGTCGATGAATAATATCCCCTCCTGCTTTCCGGTGCGCTCCATACATTCGTACACCGAGGCGATAATCTCACTTAAGGTGTACTCCGTCACCGTCCGCTCCTGGCCCTGATAGCTCCTCTTTTGAATCAGGGGAAGCCCCACGGCGCTCTGCCGGGTATGGTGGGTGATGGTGTAGGCCACCAGCCCCACCCCGCACTGGGCGGCCACCTGCTCCATGATGGCCGTCTTTCCGATGCCCGGAGGCCCCATCAGCAGTATGGGCCGCTGCCGGGCCGGGGGAATCCGGTACTCCCCCTCCTCATCCTTCAGGTGGTAAGCCCTCAGGGTATTTGCGATCTCCTTCTTGGCCTCTTTGATATTCATCTCTTTTGTCCCTTTCCCGCTCTCACGCTTCCGCCAAAAGCCTGGTGGCCCAGGGCGGAACCAGCTCCATTTTTTCTGTCTTTTCCACAAAGACGAAGGCTGTCTCATAGTCCGGCCCGCTCCGGGGATAGACCCCGTCGCCGTCGGTAAAATAAATCAGCGCCCGCAGATTGGTCAGCTCCTTCTCCTGGCGCAGCTGTTCCACGTACCGGAATACGGGACAGAAGTCTGTCCCTCCCCGGCCCTGAATACGGATATCCCTGCTGCGGCTTTTCCATTCCTCCTCCGAGTGAATCACCGCCACATCCTGGATGCAGCAGTCGCACTGGATCAGATAGACCTTCATTTTGCGGAAGAAATTTTCCCTGCTGCTTAAGATCTCATAGGTCTCCTCCAGGAAGCGGCGGACCACCTGCTGGGAGCAGGAGCTGGAGGTGTCGATGGCAATCACCAGCTCCTCCAGCCGGTTTACCTCCCGGTATTCCAGGGGTTCGATCAACGGCATATTTCCGTAGCGCTCCAGGCCCAGGTGGTAAAAAATATAGTCAAAGCTTTCTAAATCCAGCTCCACCTCTTCCCGGGGAACGGTGAAGCGCCGCAGGAACTTCCGATAATCGTACCTGCCCCGGGAAATCTCCTCCAGCTCTTCTTGCTGATGGCCCTTCTGGGAACCGGCCCTGTGCCGGGCCTCCCCCGCCTGGCGGCTGGTGTAGGCGGCCAGCTTCTCCCATTTTCTTC
This sequence comes from Candidatus Egerieimonas intestinavium, assembly GCA_018711815.1. Taxonomy (GTDB): domain Bacteria; phylum Bacillota; class Clostridia; order Lachnospirales; family Lachnospiraceae; genus Egerieimonas; species Egerieimonas intestinavium. The sequence goes on along the minus strand of DVHU01000032.1, from coordinate 7,482 downwards.
TGGCCCCTGCCGCCTGATGAGGATCCCTCCCCCAGAGTCCATGGTCGTCAAAGGAAAAAAGCTCCCGCAGCTCCTGAAGCCTCCCGGCGAACGCTCCTTCCTCCAGCCGCCGGCAGATCTGCTGGGCGGAGCGGGCCTCCCCCAGCTCCCGCAAAAGTTCTTCCCTCCGGCACCTCTCCTCCACCTCCTGGGGCCAGGCCTCCCCCAGAGTCCGCTCCGCCGCCAGATCGCAAGCCAGATCCCAGAGTTCCTTAGGCTGCCCCTGTCTCAGGAAGGGATGCAGATACAGACAGTGGATCAGCATGTGCAGGAATCCCCGCCGGATCCGGCTGGGACTTTCCCCGTAGGCCTTAAGGAGAAATGCCGGGCAAAAATAAAAGACATCCCCCTGGGTGGCGATGGTCTCTGTGCAGGGGGAAGCCTCATAGCGCACTCCCGCGAAGGCTCCGTCCAGAAAGGGCATCCGCCGGTACAGCCCGTTTCTGCAGGACTGAAGCACCCGGATTCCCAGTCTCTCCCTCTTATCCATTTTTCTTACTCCTCCTCACTTCCTACAGCGAAAAATCCTCTTCCCGGTAGCCGTATTTCTGATTCTTGAGGTGCAAAAGCCACATCAGGGCCGCCGGCTTCTCCAGCCTTCTGGCCGTCTCCAGGAAGCCCTCCAGCTCCCTCTCCCCGAACCAGCCCTGCCTCTCCAGGGCCTCCAGCTTCTCCAGCTCTTCCCCGGCAATCAGCGCCTCCATGGCCGGGCGGATCCTCCGCCGGAGATATCGGCCATACTCCTGCCGCTCCCCCGGCCCTAAGTCTTCCTGAAAAAAGCCCTCCAGGGCCGCCGCCAGGCGCACGGGCTCCTGCCGGGTAGTCTTAAATTTTTCATAGAGCTCCATACTATCTCTCCCAAAAAGGCTGCCGCCATTAGCGAATCTCTTCGGCTAAGGCGGCAGCCTCCTTATGCGCAACCGTTATCCCTCTTCCTGGCCCGTCACAGCTGCAGCCAGCCCTGTCCCGGCTCCACCTTCATGGTAAAGATCCTGGCGGCATCCGCGGGATCTTTGGCCTGGTGGAATTTAAACAGCATTTCCTCCTGGGAAAGGCTTCCCAATATCTCCACCTTCCCCTGGGGCAGGGACATGCAGTAGCGCACGCACTTGCCCTGGCCGTTCTGCAGATTCTTGGCCTCGTCTACAATCTTCGCTCCCTCCCGCAGGGGCACCTGGAACTGATTCTTCACTCCCCGCACGGGTCGGCACTGGAATATATAGTAAGGCACCGCGCCGGCAGCTGTCAACCCCTTGAGGAGCGCTCCCAGCACCTGGGGATCGTCGTTGACACCCTTTAAGAGCACCGTCTGGTTCTTTACCACGATGCCCATCTTGGCGAAGAGCCGGATCACCGCCCGGGACTGCTCTGTCAGCTCCCGGGGATGGTTAAACTGCGTCACGATGTAAATCTGCTTTTTATCCGCGTATTTGCGGAAAATCTCCTGAAGCCGGGTATCCTCCAGCACCCGCTGGGGAAGCACCACGGGAATCCTGGTGCCGAAGCGGATTAAATCCAGGTGATCCATGGCTGTGAAGGCCTCCAGGTACCGCTCGATCATCTCATCGGTCAGCAGGAAGGAGTCCCCTCCGGAAATCAGCACATTGGAAATCTCCTTGTGGCTTCCGATATAGGCCACCGCGGACTCAAAATTTTTCGTAATCTCCTGGTCATTCATGCCCACCAGGCGCTTGCGGAAGCAGTGCCTGCAGTACATGGCGCAGTGGTTGGTGGACAGAATCAATGAGGTCTGGCTGTACTTGTGCTGCAGCCCCACCTCCACGGTGTTGTCCGCCTCGCCGCTGGTGTCAAACTCCCCCTCCCAGTCCGCCTCCCGCAGGGTGGGAATACACATCTTGCGGATGGGATCCTCCGGATCCGCCGGGTCCACCAGGGACAGATAGTACGAAGGCACCGCCATGGGGTACACTTCCACAATCTTCTTCATCTGCTCCTCTTCCTCTTTGGACAGTCCCAGATAAGCAGCTGTCTCAGACACTGAGACACTATATTTTCCTTCTTGTTTCTCCATACGGTACCTCCTTCTTTAAAAAAGAAAGACAGGAGATCTTTTGCCAAAAAATTTCCCCCGTCTTTCAAAGTTCCTAGTTTCTTTTCTTTCGCAATAATCACTATAATTTTATTTCTATATTTGTTCCTCTTTTTCTGATAGTATCTTTATTATATACCAAATTCCCAAATTCTTCAAGCATTATCTCTCTTTGTTCGGTAAAACTGCCTGCATACCGGCCCCGGCAATGGTTAAACTCTTAGAGGGAGGTCTGCTTATGAGCAAGAAAAAACGGTTTATTCTCTGTCTGACGGGACTCCTGCCAGCACTGCTGATCTTCGGCCTCCTCTGCCAGAGACAGCAAAACCGGCCGGAGACTCCCCTGTCCAGGACATCATTCCTGTTAAATACTGTGGTCACTGTCACCCTCTACGACTCCAGCCGGGAGGATATCCTGGAGGAGGCCCTGGAGCTCTGCAGCGATTATGAGCGTATATTCAGCCGCACTCTCCCCTCCAGCGAGCTCTGGCAGCTGAACCACGGGGAACTTCCCCAGGAGGAGGGCCTCTGGCAGCTGTCCCCGGAGCTGGCTCAGCTGATCCAGAAGGGCCTCTCCTACGGGGAGCTCTCCGGGGGCGCCTTTGATATCACCATCGAGCCGGTGTCCTCCCTCTGGGATTTCACCTCCGGAAAGCTGCCGGATCCCCGGAAGCTTCAGGCTGCCCTGCCCCTGGTGGATTACCGTCAAGTGCGCTTGTCCGGCCGGCAGCTGTCCTTCGCCCGGGAGGGGATGGCCCTTGACCTGGGGGCCATCGCCAAGGGCTACATCGCCGACCGGCTCAAGGAATTTCTCCTGTCCCAGGGGGTGGAGAGCGCCCTCATCAATCTGGGGGGAAATGTGCTCTGCGTCGGCCGCCGGCCGGAGGGAGCCCCTTTCTCCGTGGGGATCCAGAAGCCCTTCGCCCCCCGCTCCGAGACCGCCCTAATCCTGGGCATCTCCGACCGGTCGGTGGTATCCTCCGGGGTCTACGAACGCTGCTTTGAGCAGGAGGGAACCCTCTACCACCATCTGCTGAACCCGGATACCGGCTACCCCTGGGACAACGCTCTGCTGTCGGTGACGGTAATCTCCGACCGCTCCGTGGACGGCGACGGCCTGAGCACCGCCTGCTTCGCCCTGGGCCTGGAGAGGGGCATGGCCCTCATCGACAGCCTTCCGGGAGTCCAGGCCGTCTTTATCACCGACGATGGACAGCTCCATTTCAGCCAGGACTTCCAGGAGGAAGTCCCCATCCTCTCCCAGGACGCCCCTGCAGGCTAATCTTTAATACAGGCCTAAGATCATATAAATAAAACCCAAGGTGAGAAGCTCTGTGGGAAGGCCCCGGAAGGAAGAGCTGGTTCTGGAAAATTTGAGGGTCTGCCGGCAGGAGACAAAAAGAGCCGCCGGCGCCAGGATAGTCCAGAGCAGTCCCGCCAATGGGCCGAGGCTTACCATCTCCAGAGGCCTGGCAAAGATGATCAGGGGCAGGGCCAGCAGCAGACTCTCAGCGTCGGGGCCTCTCTTCTTTAACAGGCCGTTGGTGAAGGCCAGGGCCAGCCCGGTTCCCAGGAGCCCAAAGGCAGGATCCAGAAAGCCCTTGGACTGATAGCTTCCCCGGACAATAAAGCTGCCGAACACAGCTCCTGTGGCCAGAAACTCTCTAACCGCTGCCAGCAGCACCCAGAAGCCCCAAAAAACCGCGCACTCCCAGAGCAGCTCCCCGTACTCTGCCTGAAGCTCCGCCCTCAGCACATGCCGGGCAGCCAACAATCCCAGCAGAAAAGTCATGCTCCAGGTTCCCGCGTCCATCTCTATCCCCAGGGCCCAGAAGCCCAGGAGAAAAGCGCTGGCGCAGAGGGAGCCCGCCGCCAGCGCTGCGCACAGGGCGCTGCTCCAGGCCGGCACCAGAGGTTTCAGCAAATTTTTCAAAAATTCCGCAAATACCGCCGTCAGGATCATCAGGCTTCCCGCGGCGAAGGCTTCCTTTAAGCCTGCCGAGAACAAAATCATCCCCAGGGCAAAGGCTTCTGTCGGATACTTTCCTTTCATCTCCAGTCCTCCGTTCTCCCTACTTTGCCGTCCTCAAGAACTCATAGGCGCTGTTGACGGCCTCCACCGCCGCCCGGGAGGAGACGGTGGCCCCGGACACCCCGTCCACCTGGGTTCCTTCCTGGGACTCCGGGGAATCTCCCTTAAGGCCTGCAGCCTCCTTCAAACACTGCTCAGCCAGTCCCGCAAAGCCCCCCACGGAGATGCTGACCCCGGCCACCGCGTCCGTCTTTCCCTGCTGATCCATCTTCAGGAAATCCAGGGACTGCTGTTCCACCAGAGCCGCCGCCAGCGCCTCCGACTGTTCCTTCCAGGTAAGTCCCTCCTGGGTCATGGTATACTCCCCGTTCTCCGACAGCACGCTCTTTTTGGCTCCGTCAGCCCTCACGGATTCCCAGACCACCTGGATGATTTTTCCCTCCTCCACCCTCATGGTCATCTGGTCGGTAAAGCCGCTGCTGTCCGAACCAGAGGCCTGGGCCTCATAAGTGCCGTCCCGCAGCTCATATGCCAAAGGCTCCTCCTGGCCCCCGGCTTCTTCCTCCTGCAGGCTCATGCCCGGCAGATTCACCGGGGCCTTGGCCCCCTGAAACTGATCCAAAAACTCCGGCTCTCCTATCCTGGCTCCCAGGTTCTCCGTCTCACTCTGCTCTGTCACCGACACCCGGGCGATGGTCCGCTTATCTTCCTCAAATGCCACTTCTACCAGAATGTCGCCCCCGTAGCCCGCAGCCTGGGCCGTCACCAGGTAGCCCTCCCCGGTCCTGACCGCCCTCTGGATATGCTCTGCCCCCCGCACATCCAGCTCCTCCAGCGCCTGATCCTCCGTTTCCTCCGGGGAGGCGGCATCCTCAGAAAGAGCCTTGGCTCCCAGGATCACGCCGAAGGACAGGGCCGTCACCAGGGCCAGCGCCAGGATACCTCTCACATTTTTCTTGTCCATCTGTCTCTCTCCCTTATCTCTCTTTTTTCGTCACGCCGTACACGTGCCCTTTGCAGATTGTTCCCAGGCCTCCCGCCAGACAGTTGGCCGTCAGGATACCCAGGCAGATTCCCTCGGGATAATTGCTGAATATGCGGACTCCCGCGGTAATTATCCCAGCGGCGATCCCGTAGAGAATCCTCCCCCGCCGGGACACAAAGGCGTAATCCGTCAGCATGTAGCAGCCGCCCAGAATCAGGCCGCCGCCCCACAGATTCAGCAGGATATCCCCGGTAAACAGCCCCTGGGGGCCAAGGATAAAGGTCAGGGCCGTCACTGTGGTCATGTAAGCCAGGGCCGCCTGGCTATTTACGATGCCCATATAGGCCATATAGCCAAAGCCCGCCAGCAGAAGCAGCTTGCTGGTCTCCCCCAGGGCCCCCGGGATCTCCCCCAGAAACATCTGCATGTAGCTGTAGCCGGCCCCGGCTCCGCCCTTGGCCGCCCCCAGAACCGTGGCGGAGGAGACTGCGTCGGCCAAAGTTCTGGGAGCCGTATACTGCACCACCGCCCAGGGCCACAGAACCATCACCAGCAGGCGGCCCATCAGGGCCGGGTTCACCAGGTTATTTCCAATCCCTCCAAACATCTGCTTCACCAGCAAAATACTGAACACCGCCGCCGCGGCCAGCACCCAGGCCGGAACCGTCACCGGCATATTGAAGGCCAGCAGCATCCCCGTGACTGCAGCGCTGAAATCCCCGGCGGTCACCGGCTTCCCGGTGAGCCTCTGCCACAGGTACTCCGTCAGCACGCAGACGCTCACGGAGAGTCCCGTCAGGTACAATGCTCTCAGGCCGAAATAGTAAACCGCCCCCAGCAGAGCCGGAACCAGGGAGATCCCCACCTGGAGCATGATCATCCGGGTAGTCCTCCCCGTGCGAAGATACGGCCCTCTTCCGATTTCCGTGGGATTCATCCCTGCTTCACCGCCCTTTCACGCCTTCTTTCCTTCACCAGATCCCGGGCCTGCCGGGTTCGCCAGGTGAGCTCCCTCCTGGCCGGACAAATATACGAGCAGCAGCCGCAGGCAATGCACTCACTGGCATAGAGCTGCTCACAGAGGTCAGCATCCCCCTTCTGGTAGGCAAATTCAATCTGATAGGGCACCAGCCCCGCAGGGCACACCCGGGCGCAGCCGCCGCAGCGGATGCAGGGCTGCTCCTCCCAGGAGTGTTCCCGCAGCACCAGGATACCGGAGGTGCCCTTGGTCACAGGGAAAAGCTCCTCTTCCCCATCCCAGCGGACGGCCGCGCAGGCGCCCGTCATGGGGCCCCCGGCGATCACCCGGTTCTTCTCCTCGGTGACGCCGCCGCAAAGCGCAATCAGCTCCCGGGCAGAGGTCCCTATGGGCACCAGAAAATTCCCCGGCTCTCTCACCAGGCCAGTCACCGTCACGATTCTCCGGGTGAGGGGCCTGTGGGCCAGCACCGCATCCGCCGCCGCCCGGGCCGTGCCCACGTTGGAGACAATCACCCCTACATCCGCCGGCAGTCCCCCCGCGGGCACCTCCCGGCCCAGGACGCTTTGAATCAGCTGCCGCTCCCCTCCCTGGGGGTAGCGGGTGGGCAGCTCTCGGATATCCACCTGCTCCCCTTCCCCCAGAATTCCCTTTCCCCGGGCTTTTTCCAGGACATTTCTCAGTGCCTGCACAGCCCCGGGCTTGTTATCCTCCAGACAGAGATAGGCCCGGCTGGCCCCGGAGGCCGCCAGCAGCAGCCGGGCTCCGTTTACCACCGCCGCTCCCTGTTCCACCATCAGCCGGTAGTCGCAGGTGAGGAAGGGTTCGCACTCTGCCCCGTTGATGAGAAGGGCTTCGATCGGCTGGCTTGTCTCATACTTTTTATAAGTGGGAAAGCCCGCTCCCCCCATCCCCGCCAGGCCTCCTTCCCGAAGCTTTTCGATGATTTCCCGGCGGCTGAACCTTTCCAGAGAAACGGCTTCCCGCTCATAGGCGGCCTGTCCCTCCGGGGAAATCTGCTCCCGGCGGATGATACAGCCGGTGACCCTTCGGCCCTGACTTTCCACCTCCCGAAGCTTTAGCACTTCGCCGCCGACGCTGGCGTGCAGGGGCGCCGCCAGAAAGCTCTCCGGCTCCGCGATCAGCTCTCCCTCCTGCACCCGGTCCCCCGGCTGCACCAGAAGCCGGCATTTTCCCCCGGGAGTCTGCTCGGTGAGTATCGTCACTGTCTCCGGCCAGTACACCTGCACAGGCTTATCCCGGGTCAGGGCCTTGTCGCTGCCGTCCGCCGGATGGATTCCCCCGGGAAATCCTCCCTTGGCTCTCTTTTGCATACCTGGTCTCCCTCCATTGGCTGATTGGCCTTTGGCCATGCCCAAAAAAGAGGACATCCCAAA
>DVHU01000031.1 GCA_018711815.1 Candidatus Egerieimonas intestinavium | reverse complement strand
CTAAATATCCTCCAGACTTTAATATCTCTTTCGCCATTGTGAATGCCACGATCCCCTTTATCGTTCCTGAGGAAAGATAAACATTTAAATCCAGCGGATTATTCAATATAATTTCTTCTTGCCCCCTAAATTTTAAATGAATCAACACTTTGTTTTCTGCTTTATCAAAATACAATTTATCCACCATAGGATCCAGAAACGAGATAATTTCTACAGGTATCTCATCTGCAAAGGGCAGCACATTTATATTGGTAAGGGATAGTAGGCTTGCTATATTTAATTTTTCCTTTGTCTTTTTATTATGGGCAATAATAATACTTACATCATCGGGTAAAAATTGTTCTTCTCTGCGAACTGCGATGGGTTCATACTCCGAAAAGTCCGTCAAGTGTTTTCTGGCAGTTACAGCTTCCTGCGACTTTGCCCATAAAGTTTCTTGTATTATTTTATACCATACGGTATCGGGTTTTGATTTCTCAGCTCTAATTACCGTTTCCAATCTGCATATTTCTCCAGATATGGAATAAAAATAAATATTTATCGTAGCTTTCTGTGTCTCACCTAAAATATCTTTTGTTTCTATGTGATTGATAGGCTGATTATTTAACAAATTAAAGGCCAGTAAAACAACTCTTAGCACAGAAGTTTTTCCTGCTGCATTAATTCCAATAAACGCATTAGCGCAGTTCAAATATACATTTGAAAAAAGAGAGTACAATAAATCTTTATCATCATCCGCAACTCTCTGTTGAGCAAAAAAGGAAATATCTAATTCTTCTTTAAATAACGGAAGCCCTTTTGCAGTTATTCTCAAAACTCTCATCTCACACCTCCAGATTATTTACGCGTTTCCCGTTTTTAATTCTTTCATATTTCTATTATATTCAATAATTTTAAAATTATCAACGCTTTTTCCGTTTTTAATCTTATAATCATATTTCCTTCTCTCATTTACACATAGGAAGAAGCCCCGGACTGTTATCAGCCCGGGGCTCCCCCCTCAATCACAATCAATGATACCTATATACTTTTTCGGGTTTTCCCGCCCGGCTTCCCCGGCCATGCTGTCTTCTCTGTTAAGACCCTCCTCTGCCAGGCTTCCGGAATCAGGCCGCCCGTCGAGTACCTATCTTACTGCATGTCTGCCAGCAGTTTCTCGATCTTCTTCTTGTTGGCGTCATCCAGCTCTCCCAGCGGCTTGCGGGGAAGTCCCACATCCAGGCCCTGGGCCTGCAGGGTGTACTTGCAGATCTCCTGCCAGTGGGGTACGCCGTTAACCTTGTCGTAGAAGAAGTAGTCAATGTAGGGCTGCAGCTTGTTCTGAGCTGCGATAGCTGCCTTAACATCGCCGGAGAAGGCTGCGTCCTGCAGAGCGCGGCACTGTTTCGGAAGAACTCCCGGGAATCCGGACAGCCATCCGTCTGCTCCCACCAGAAGGCCTTCCAGTGCGCAGTAGTCATGGCCGTAGAATACGGTCAGCTTGTCGCCGCAGTGATATTTCAGCTCATGTACACGGTTGGGATCTCCGTGAGCAGCCTTGATGGCCTGGATGGTTCCGTCGTCTACCAGCTCCTTTACTTCCTGTACGGAAAGCTCATAGCCGGCGAACCAGGGATTGTTGTAAACCATGATGTCGATATCCAGAGCAGCTCTCAGATCACGGAAGTGCTGCATAACTGCCTTCTTGTGCGGATTCAGATAGAAGGGAAGAATGACCATAACACAGTCAGCGCCCTGCTCCTGAGCGTACTGGCTCATCTTGATGGTGTTCAGGGTGTCATATCTTCCGGTTCCGCATACCAGAGGTACCTGGCCCTGCAGATAGTTGGCCACATGGCCGATGATCTCTCTCTGCTCTTCCATGTTCATGGCGATGTTCTCACCGGTGGAACCGCAGATGGAAATGGACTGTGCACCGTTGGCCAGCAGCCAATCCAGATACTTCTCCATGCCTTTCTTGTTGTAGGTCTGATCTGCATTCCAGATAGTCATAGATGCCGGGCAGATACCATAAGCTTTCTTCACGTCTTTCATGTTACCTTCTCCTTTCAATTCCCCATATGCGTATTTGCGGGAGTTCGTTCCCTTGTTATGCTTTGATTATATATTCTTTATTTTGTATTGTCAATATTAAATAAAAAATTTTTTATTTTTGTTTAGCAACGAGCCGTGCGAAGACAAGTGCTGGACTTACCGGGAGAGCTCGCTCTCCCCGGAAGGACTGCACTTGGATTCATAGGGCGACTGCCCTCAAGGGCGGGAAGCCTTGGCTTCTCGACCTTGCACGGCTCGTTGTTTCTCTTCGCCTGCGAAGACAGGTACAGGACAGCGGGGAGAGCTTGCTCTCCTCCGATGGACTGGGCCTGGATTCATAGGGCGACTGCCCTCAAGGACGGGAAGCCTTGGCTTCTCGGCCTTGCACGGCTCGTTCCGCGGATTACTCTTCCGCCCGTCAGCCTCCCAGATAGGCGTGGATCACTACGTCGCTCTGGGCCAGCTCCGAGCTGGCACCGGAGATTCTATTCTCCCCGTTCTCCATGATGTAGCATCTCTGAGAAATACTCAGGGCCATGAAGGCATTCTGCTCCACGATGAGGATCGGAATTTTCATCTCCTGGTTGACCCGCTGGAAAATCTTAAACATATCCTCCACCACCACGGGAGCAAGACCCAGGGAGGGCTCGTCGCACATGAGCAGCTTGGGATCAGCCATGAGCCCCCGGGCGATGGCCACCATCTGCTGCTCGCCGCCGCTCAAGGAGCCGGCCTTCTGGCTCTTTCTTTCCTGAAGCCGCGGAAACAGGCTGTACATCTCCTCCACCTTGCGCTTCATCTCCGCCTTGGTTCTCTTGATGCCGTAGCTGCCCATCTCCAGATTTTCCAGCACCGTCATATTGGGAAAAATTTCCCGGCCCTCGGGAATCTGAATAACGCCCTTTTTCACGATCTGGTGACCCGGCAGGCGGGTCAGCTCGCAGCCGTCAAACTCAATGGAGCCGCTCTTAACGGGAACAATCCCGGAAATATTATTCATCAGCGTAGACTTTCCCGCGCCGTTGGAGCCGATGATGGAGACAATCTCATTATCTCCCACCTCGATGGAAACGCCATGAAGCACCTGAATATCCCCGTAGCACGTCACAATATTATTTACCTTCAGCATGTCTCCACCTCCACTATTGATCCTTTTTCTGTTCCAGGTAGGCGCTGCCCAGATAGGCCCGGATAACCTCCGGATCCTTTTGGATTTCCTCCGGCTTGCCCTGGGCGATCTCCTTCCCGAAGCTGAGCACAGTAATATAGTCGCTGATCTTCATAACCACGTCCATGTTGTGCTCAATCAGGAAAAAGGAATACCCCTCGTTGTGGGATTTCTCAATAACCTTAACCAGCTCCGCCCGCTCCGAGGGATTCAGGCCTGCCGCCGGCTCATCCAGAAGAATCAGCTTGGGATCCGTCATCATGGCCCGGCCAATCTCGGAGATTTTCTGACGGCCGTAGGGAAGATTTTTCATGTACTCATCCTTCAGGTGGTACATGCCCAGACGGTCCAGAATTTCCTCCGCCTTCTCCCGGACCATCTTCTCCTCCGCCCGCTGCCCCTTGATGTCAAAGACGCTGCGCACGATGCCCATCTTGGTGATCTGGTGGCCGCCCACCATAATATTCTCCAGCAGGGTCATGGTGGGGAATACTTTGATATTCTGGAAGGTACGTCCGATGCCGCACCGGGCCACCTTGTGGGTGGGCAGATTGGTGATATCCTTTCCGTCGAAAACCACAGTCCCCTTGGTCTTGCTGAGTACGCCGGTGATCAGGTTTACGGTGGTGGTTTTCCCGGCTCCGTTGGGGCCGATGAGAGAATGGATCGTATGCTCCTTCATGTCAAGATTTACGTTATCTACAGCCACAAGGCCCTGAAATTGCTTCGTGACATTTGTCAATTTCAAAAAATCTCCCATACTACTTTCCACCTCCTGATTCCGCCGTGCGGATTCCCATCCGATACATCAGCTTCTTTACGCCGGTGACCGCCAGGTTAAGCCAGCCGTTGGGGAAGAAAATCGCGCCCAGAAGAATTACCGCATTGAACACAATCTGATAATAATCTCCCAGGAAACGCAGTATCTCCGGAAGGCCGGTAACCACGGCGGAACCCACCAGACATCCCACCACGGACTCCAGTCCGCCCACCATCAGCATAATCACATAATTAGTGGACAGATCCACGGTAAAGGTAGAGGGATTGATATATCCCATAAAGTGAGCGTACATGGCGCCCCCGATGGTTCCATAGATTGCCGCGATGGTGAAGGCCCGGATTTTCATGTTGGCCACGTCCACGCCCGTCATCTCCACCGCGTCGATATTATCCCGGAGGGATTTGAACACCCGGCCCCACTTGGAGTGGACGATTCTCCAGGCGATGAAGAAGGCGATAGCCGCCATCACCACGAAGAGGTAGTACATCCGGGTCTGGGTATTAAAGTAAAAGCCGAAAATGGAATAGCAGGGGATATTTTTCAGTCCCGTGGTGCCCCCGGTGAAATCCGCCAGGTTAGCCAGCAGCAGACGAACCACCTCCGCAAATCCGATGGTAGTCAGGGACAGGTACACTCCGCGGATTCTCAGGCTGGGATAGCCCAGAGCCCGCCCGATGATAAATCCCATGAGGATCGCCACCAGCAGCCCCAGCCAGGGGGACAGGTTGGTGTAGGATACAAAGAGGGCGGAGCTGTACGCGCCCAGAGCGTAGATACCCGCAGTTCCCAGGTTCATCTGTCCGGTGAGCCCGGTGATAAAGTTCAGTCCCAGAACCACAATGGTGTTGATCAAAATCCGGTTAATTACCACCATATAATAATCGTTGTGAAGCACATGGGGCAGAAGAATAATCAAAGCCAGCACAACCGCAGTCAGGATATATATCCTTGTTCTTTTCTTTCCACTCATATCCTTCCCTCCTATGCACGTTTTCCGAGAAATCCGCTGGGCTTCACCAGCAGGAACAGGATCAGCAGCGCGAAGGACACCACATCCTTATACACTGCGGGCAGCACTGCCACCGCCAGGTTCTCCACGATTCCAATAAAGATTCCGCCTACGATAACTCCCGGTATGTATCCGAATCCGCCGATAACTCCCGCGGAAAATCCTTTCAGTCCTATGGTAGCCGCCATGGTGGTGCTGATGGTAAACAGGGGAATGGTCAAAAATCCGATGGTAGAGCAGATGATGGCGCTGATTCCCGTGGTTATGCAGATATTCTGGCTCACATTGATGCCCATCAGCGTGGCCGCCTTCTTATTCTGGGCCACACAGCGCATGGCCTTTCCTGTCTTAGTAAAGGTAAGAAAACACTGCAGGGTGATTACCACCAGGGCGGAAACTCCGCAGATAATCACGTTGGCCCTGGTGACAATGAAGCCTCCGAAATTGAAGGTACCGGTCAGCCAGTCCGGCACGGTGAAGGGCACCGGCCCCCAGTACAGACGGATAAACTCCGCGATAATCCGTCCCAGGATTATGGTTCCCATAACCGCAAAAATATTGGACCGCATGTTTCTCAGGGGGTTGAAAATACCCAGAGCCACGAGACATCCCAAAAGGAACATCACCACAAAGGTAACCAGGATTGCCAGAGGCTTGCTCAGTCCGTACTGCAGCACCATACTTGCCCCGAAAATGTATGCCCCCAAGGTGATCAGTTTATCATGGCTGAAATTCAGCAGTCCCGTCGAGTTCCAGATTAACGTATATTCAATTCCCACCAGGGCGTAGATAAAGCCCATGGCCAAGCCGCTTACTAAAAGCTGCAGTATTATTGTATTCATCTGGTCGCCTCCTTCTCGCCAAATGGCAGGCGCCGCGAAGCCTTCTCCGCCTCCGCGGCGCCTGCACTTACTGTCTTTTCTTATTCAACGCTCACCGACTCAATAAATACCGGCGTCAGGTTCTCAATCTTAGCCACATTGATATTGTGAATCAGGTCATGGTTCTCGTCACAGGTGGCAGTTCCGTTGGGAACAGTCATGTCGGAGATCTTCTCCAGAGCCTCCTTCACCGTCTCCCGGTCGGCGCTTCCCGCGTCCTCAATAGCCTGCAGCAGAACCTTGGCACAGCCGTAGTAGGAAGCGGCGTACAGCTCGGGCTCAATGCCGTAAGCTGCCTTAAAGGCATCGATAAACTCTACCACATTTTCCTGGGTGCTGGTGGAAACGAAGTCAGTCACACCGTACCAGCCCTCCACATAATCAGCCTCTACCATGCCCAGCACCTGGCTCATGGTAACGCCCGGGGAGGATACTACCTGACACTCCAGGCCCAGCTCGTAGATCTGGCGGGCATGGATAGCCAGCTCCGGATCGTGGGTCCAGATCAGCGCGCAGTCGATTCCTTCCGTCTGCATCTTCATAATCTGAGCGGTGAAATCCTTATCGCCGGTGTTATGTCCCTCGGCTACCAGTTCAATGTTATTCTCCTCACAGTACGCCTGTACAACGCCCAAGGCTCCTGTTCCAAAGTCGTCATTGTTATAGAAAAGTCCCAGCTTCTTAGCTCCCAGATTCTTTACCGCGTAGTCAGCGGCCGCCTCCGCGAAGATAGAGTCAGAGGCTCTTCCCCGGAACAGATAGGGATTCTCCAGGTCCGCGATGCTGGGGGAAGTTCCTCCGGTCAGCAGGGGCACCTGCAGGCTTGCCACCGTGTCGGCAACTGCGATGGCGTTGGTGCTTCTGTGAGGCCCGATAATGCCCGCCACGCCGTCAGCGGCCAGCTTCTGCACACAGGTCACGGCCACATCCTGAAGGGTCTGATCGTCCACGATCTCCAGCTCCACCTGCTTGCCCAGGACTCCGCCGTTGGCGTTTACCTCGTCCACTGCCAGCTGTACACCCTGGTTCATGCGCTCGCCATTTAAGGGGTTGTCGCCGGTAATCATGGATACCAGGCCGATTTTGATGGTGTCCCCGGAGTTGGTGTCCGTATTATTCTCCGTGTTCTCCGCGGGGGAGTTGGTGGTGGGTTCGCTGCTGTCGTTGGACGCGGTCTCCTTATCTCCGCCGCCTCCGCAGCCCATCATGGATACAACCAAGGCTCCTGCCGCCAAAAGCGCTACCAATTTTTTCTTCATACCTTTGTCTCCTTTCCATTACCAGTTTGTTGCTTTCAGATACTCCATACCTTCTCTGATCTTTTTCTTCAGCCCTTCGTCCTCGTAGTGGGTTACCCGGTAGATATACTCTACCAGCTCCTCCAGAGCTTTCTCGTCCCTGGGAAATCCCACATCCTCCAGAGTCACGGGAACCTCCATATCCTTCAGGAAGCTTTGGAGGGTGCGTATCTCCTCCTCCGTCCCGCCGTTGACGTAGATCTGCATGGGCAGGGCCATACCCACCAGCTCTCCGTGCAGGAAGTTCTTTCGGATTTCGTGATGCAGGCAGCAGATGGCGTCGTAGTAATTGTGGGCCAGGGCCAGAGATTTCCCGCCCACAGACAGATTGGAAATCAACCCCGTCATCATGATATTCATGTTGACGATATCATCCAGCAGCTGAGAATCCGCCTTATTGCGGAAATCCTCCACTGCCTGGCGCCCGCTCTCCAGATACTTGTCATAGGTATATCTGGCAATTCTCACGGCAGCCTCCACAGGAGGAATTTTTCCCGCATCCCCCAGACAGAGGGAAGTGAAGATAAATTCCGGATTTTTCGCCATGGCGTCCACCAGGCCGGAGGCGAAGTACCGCAGGGGGCAGTCATCCAGGATATAATCCAGATCTGCCAGAACTCCCGAGGTCTCATGCTTCATAAAGCAGCTCTGGGCCAGACGGCCGTCCTCCCCGTACTCCACATAGAGCACCGCGTAGGCCGCGCAGGTGGCCGCGGAGGTGGGAGCGGTGAAGACTCTAATATCCGCCAGATCGCTGGCGCCCTTGGCAATGTCCAAAATTCTTCCGCCTCCCACACCCACGATCACCTGGGCCTGGAATTTTTTGATTTTCTCCGCCACCCGCAGAAAACCCTCCCGGGTAGAAGGTCCCTCGTAAACCAGCTCGGTATACTGCAGTCCCTGGTCTTGCAGGCTCTCCTCTATGCGCTTGCCAGTCTTGGCCTTCACGGTCTCATCCCCAAAGAGGATCAGGATCCTTTCTCCGTAGTCCGCCGCCTCCTGGCCCAGCCGCTTCAAAGCCCCGTGACACTGGAAATATCGGCCGGCGCCGGTCTGTACATGATTTCCGTCAAACATTCTTCTACCTCCATCCTTTGGCTCCCATGCCTGTGGGCGCTATCTTTTGCCTGTTTGTCTCTTTCGTGGATTCTAAATAAAAAATACGGAATATAAAATTTTTTATTAGTCAAAAATAATTGCGGATTGCCTCCGCTTTCTTTTTGACCGTCAAAGCCAGCCGGGCTGCCGCCTTTCTGGCAGCCTGACTCCTGGCTCTCACCTATTATGTTCCGCTGATTCCTTTTCCGTCGAAGGGGGTGGAAAAGCTAAAAATATGCTCTCTCAGCACCTTCTGACATTCTTCCTTCTTCTCCTGGGCCATCAGCTCGGTAAAATGAAGGTGGCTCTGGGCCGCCTTCTCGAAGTTCCTGCCCTCCAGAGGCTCAATGAGGTAGTTGGCCACGATAAATTTCCCCTGGATCCGCTTATACTCGCTGGACAGATACTCGTTGCCGCAAGCGCCGATGAGGGTATTGTGAAATTCCAGATCTCTTCTGTTGAATTTCAGCTTGTCCCCCCCGTGGAGCGCCTGAATTCCCTGATCAGCTATGGTCTGCAGGGTCTGACACAGGCCGTCCCCCGCCTTGCCCATCTCGAAGATCTTCTCCACGGCATAATTTTCCATCAGGAGGCGAACCTCACAGATCTTGCGCATCTGCTCCTTGTCAAAGACAGGCACCCGCACCCGGCCATTGCTCATGGCCTCCAGCAGGCCGTCGCTGACCAGAAGCTTCACCGCCTGGGTCACCGGAGTCCGGCTCACCTCATACTTCTCCGCGAACTCATCCAGCAGGATGGTCTGTCCCATGGAGTACTCTCCCAGAATCAATGAATCCACGATGTGCTCATAAATAATAGCATCAAGATTACTTTTTACTTTCACAAAATCACGTCCCTTTTTCTCACGGTTATATTTTAGCTTTCTTTAACACTTTTTACAACAGAAAAAATAAATAAAAAATTTTTTCTATCTTTCATTATAATTTTTCTTGATTTTATTTTCTATTTTTGTGCAACATGCCCAATTTATTTTCTGTACGCCTTTCTGTCTTCCGCTACCTCCCCCATTTCCTTTTCCTCTGCGGCGAGATTCTAAAAATCTCCTTATTTTGCCTTTATTTCTGGGAAAAATTGCGCAGAGATTTCTTCTATAATCATACTATATGGAGTAATAATAATCAATTTAAAATTAAAAACCCTTTTTAAGTCTCACGGATTTGTTAATAGGAGATATTTAATAAAAAATTAAGTATTTATTATTGACTTTCCTAATTTGATGTGCTACTAATACATATATCAGGAATCACGCCTTTTTGCCATTTTTCTCACAGCCAACCATCTTGATGATTTAGAGGAGGACTGTCATGGCTACCTATCACTATTTAAACTATGAAAAAGCATTTGATTTCTGTAAAAATTATTTTATGACCACCGGTATCTCGGAGGAGGACAGCAGCACCATCGCCGACGTGCTGACCACCAGCGACCTGATGGGCATTGAGTCCCACGGCCTACAGCGGATGATCATGTACCACGGAGGCATCAAGAGCGGCCGCATCAAGCCCACGGCGAAACCGGTTATTGAAAAAGAGACGGCTCTGTCCGCGGTGATCAACGCCAACGACGGCTTCGGCCACATCGTGGGCAAGCTGGCTATGCAGATGGCCATCGACAAAGCCAAGGAGCACGGTATCGGCATGACTGTGGTCAACAATTCCACCCACTACGGCATCGCCGGATACTATTCCATGATGGCGGCCAAAGAGGGGCTTCTGGGCTTCTCCATGACCAACACCGAGGGCATGGTGGTACCCACCTTCGGAAAAACTCCTATGCTGGGCACTAACCCCATCGCCGTCACCATGCCCGCCTCCCCCTATCCCCTGCACATTGATATGGCCACCAGCACGGTACCCGCAGGCAAGATTGAGGTTTACAACAAGCTGGGCAAGCCCTGCCCCGAGGGCTGGATCCTGAACGCCGAGGGCAAGGTTTCCACCAATCCCCAGGAATTCATTGATATCCGGGCCTCCAAATCTGACGGCGGCCTGCTGCCCCTGGGCGGCGCCGGGGAACTGCACAGCGGCCACAAGGGCTACGCCCTGGGCGTGCTGGTGGAGCTGATGACAGCCATCCTCTCCGGCGGCTATACCAGCTACTATGTGCGCCGGCAGAAGACCGTGGAGAAGTGCTGCCACTGGTTCATGGCGGTGGACTACACCATGTTCGGTTCCCGGGAGGAGATCGAGGCCCATATGAGCCGCTTTATGCAGGAAATCCGGGACAGCCACAAGGCCGACGGACACGACCGCATCTTCACCCACGGGGAGCGGGAGCTTTCCAACTTCGACAAGGTGAAGGCTCAGGGCCTAAAGGCCAGCGAAAAAACCTACGCAGAGCTTCAGCAAATTGCCCAGGAGGCTAAGCTGGACGCTTCCCTGCTGAACGAGGTATCTGTTTCTTAAAAGATATCAAGCATACTCATTCTTATTTGAGGGTGCCTGGATGGTCGGCGCTTCGGTATGGTATAGCTATACCTGCGCTTCTGATCTTCCTGGCGCCCTCCTCCTTTTCACCGCTGCTCACCTGACTGCGCCACTTCTACGCCTAAAAACACCGTTTTGATCAGCAGTTAGCTTCTTCTGTAAATCCTGCGATCTTTTTAGCGCGGCTTTAGCTCTCAAAGGCTCTGCCTCTTTATCCAGCAGTTCGTTTCTTCTGTAAGTTCTGCGTTCTTTTACGCGGCTCCCATAAAAAAGTGTACGCAGAGCAGGCATCTTCGCAGAGCATTTCTATTTCATAGCAGACATTTTGGCAACCAAAAAAGAAACTACCGCCTTGAATAGGCTGCTGGTATATTTATGCTATTTGTACGAATTTGCCGAGCACAGCTTCGAGACCATAGGCTCGAAGTGAGCGCAGGCTGAGTACAAATACATAAATATACCAAAGCCTCTTCTAAGCAGCAGTTCCTTTTATCTGTGCACCTAGGCTGCACGCAAATACATAACTAACCAAAGCCTCTTCTAAGCAGCAGTTCCTTTTACCTGTGCGCCTTCTAAGCAGCAGTTCCTTTTACACGCCACTTACTTGGGAAGACTGGGGGAGCTAGATCCGGGCTACTCCCGTTCTCCTGGCCGCCTCAGCCACAGCCTTGGCCACAGTCTTGCCTACCCGGGGATCAAAGGCCTTGGGAATGATATAGTCCTCATTTAACTCTTCCTCGGAGATCAGCCCCGCCAGGGCCTCCGCGGCCGCCAGTTTCATCTCGTCGTTGATGTCCCGAGCCCGCACGTCGAAGGCGCCCCGGAATACTCCCGGGAAGGCCAGCACGTTGTTGATCTGGTTGGGGAAGTCGCTGCGGCCCGTGGAAACCACCCGGGCTCCTCCCGCCTTGGCGTCCTCCGGGAAGATCTCCGGCACCGGGTTGGCGCAGGCGAAGATCACCGCGTCCTTATTCATGGTCTTTACCATATCTGTGGTCACCACTCCCGGGGCGCTGACACCGATGAACACATCCGCTCCCACCAGGGCCTCCGCCAGGGTTCCCTGCTCCTTGCCCCGGTTGGTCACCTTGGCCATCTCTTCCTTCACCGGGTTCATGCCCTCCGGGCGTCCTTCGTAGATCATTCCCTTCCGGTCGCAGAGGGTGATATCCGTAAAACCTGCAGTCAGAAGCAGTCGGGTGATGGAAATAGCCGCGGCTCCAGCGCCGTTTACTACCACCTTTACTTCATCCTTCTTCTTGCCCACCACCTTCAGGGCGTTGGTGAGTCCTGCCAGGGTGATGATGGCCGTGCCGTGCTGGTCGTCGTGGAAAATAGGAATATCACATTTTTCCTTCAGTCTCTTCTCAATCTCAAAGCATCTGGGGGCTGCGATATCCTCCAGATTCACCCCGCCGAAGCTGCCGGAAATCATATAGATGGTCTCCACGATGGTATCAATATCCTTGCTCTTAATGCACAGGGGGAAGGCGTCCACATCGCCGAAGGCCTTAAACAGCACGCATTTTCCCTCCATCACCGGCATACCGGCCTCCGGGCCGATATCCCCCAGGCCCAGAACTGCGCTGCCGTCCGTCACCACCAGGCACATGTTGTGGCGGCGGGTCAGGTCATAGCTTCTGTCCACATCTTTCTGAATCTCCAGGCAGGGCTGGGCCACACCCGGGGTGTAGGCCAGGGATAAATCCTCCTTGGTGCTCACCGGCACTCGGGAGATCACCTCGATCTTTCCCTTCCACTCGTCATGCAGTTTCAGTGATTCTTTTGCGTAGTCCATCTCATTTTCCTCCTTACTGGTTTTTGCTACCCACTTTACCCTCTCTTTACAAGAGCGTGTGTGTCCTTGTAAAGAGAGGGTATGGTTTTATCATATCATCCCTGGTTAGAATGTCAATATGATTTTAAATTTTTTATTTTTTATTCTATTGACTATTTCTTTACTTGTATTTATACTTTACTTAGATAGATTAACTGCTTTCACAACTCACATTCCCAAAAACCTCAACAACGAAAATGCAGGGACTGCCGCTGCCTTTCGGCAGCCGGCAGCCCCGGGAGGTCTTATGAACATTTTTGAAAAACTTTTCAGCGACACCGAGATTCCCAAGCTGTACCCGGTCAGTTTTTCCCTGCCCCGGGGGCAGATTGGCCGGGAGCAGATCTCCTCTCTTCTGCTGGCAGAGCTTGAGGAGCAGCAGCTGGCTTCCCGAATTCAACCGGGCATGTCCGTGGCCATCGCCGTGGGCAGCCGGGAAATCACCAACATTGATGAGGTGGCCCGGACAGTGGTGGACTATGTGAAGTCCCTGGGGGCCCACCCCTTCATCTTCCCTGCCATGGGAAGTCACGGGGGAGCCACCGCCCAGGGCCAGCTGGAGATTCTGGCGGGCTATCAGGTGACGGAAGCTTCCATGGGATGCCCCATCCGCTCCTCCATGGACACGGTACACATTTCCACCACCCAGAGCGGCCTGCCGGTGCACATTGATAAATTTGCCAACGCGGCGGACGCCATCATCCCCATCGGCCGGATTAAGCCCCACACGGATTTCCACGGAAAGTACGAGAGCGGCCTGATGAAAATGCTGACCATCGGCCTGGGCAAGCAGTACGGGGCTAACCTCTGCCACTCCCTGGGGATGAGCAACATGCCTAAGAACATCGAGGCCTACGCCTCGGAGATTTTGCGCCTGAAAAATATTGTCTGGGGAGTGGGAATCATCGAGGACGCCTTCCACGCCACCTACCGGCTGACCGTGGTGCCCGGGGAGCGCATTCCCCTGGATGAACCAGCCCTGCTGCAGGAGGCCAAATCCCTGGTGCCCTGTATCCCCTTTGAGAAAATTGACGTGCTGGTGCTGGATGAAATCGGTAAGGATGTCAGCGGCGCGGGCATGGATCCCAATGTCACCGGCCGCTCCCAGTCCATGGGCGTCAGCCAGCCCTTTGCGGAGCGCATCGCCGTGCTGGATCTGACAGACAAATCCCACAACAACGGGGCAGGCATCGGCGGAGCCGACGTGACCACCCAGCGCTTCTTCGACAAGCTGAACCTGGAGGTCACCTACCCCAACTGTATCACCAGCCACGACTTAAACGGCATGAAGATCCCGGCCATCATGCCCAATGACCGGCTGGCGGTGAAGCTGGCTATTTCCACCTGCATCGACACAGATCCAAAGCTGGGCTGCCGTCTGGTGTGGATGAAGAATACCCTCCACCTGGATGCCTTCTATGTGACCGAGGCCCTGCTGCCGGAGGTGGAAGCTCACCCGGATATGGAGGTCACCGGTGAGGGATTCCTGCCGGAGTTTGACGAAAAGGGCAACGTTGCCTGGATAAAAGACTAAAAAAGAGGGGGTGCTGCACTATTCGATGTTCTCGCATATTTATGCAGGATATTCGTCAATCGCAACAGCCCCCTGATTTCAGTGGCCTAATTAATAATACTGAGTTAACCTGTCAAAATGACAGTCTCTTTTCAGATGCACGAAGGCGCCCACGAGCCTCAGTACGTTCATATTCTTTGATGCCTCGTTTAGAGCCGCTGCCCAGATAGACCATTTTCGTGACCTCACGAAAATGGTTCGAGACTTCAATGCCACTGTTTTCACAGGACTCCATTGCCCGGACAATGGCCTTGTCAAAATTCTCCCACCGCTCATAGCCTAATAGAGGCATCAGTTCACGGGCAAGCCAATTCCCCATGCTTTCTATCCATTATACTCTCCGCAATCTACTATATGGCAAATGCTTTCAATAAAAAGCAAGGCTTTTTGAATATCGGAAGTATACGTATAAAGAAAGAGGAAGCGCCGCAGGTGCCGGACGCCCCCTATAGCTGCGCATTTGCGCGAATTTGCCGAGCACAGCTTCGAGACTATAGGCTCGAAGTGAGCGCAGGCTGAGCGCAAATGCGCAGCTATGGGGAAGGTCAGCCACTGCGGCGCTTCCTCTTCCATATGAATCAAAATATTTTTCTAAATACGTATTATGGAAAATTTATTGTAACGTCCTGCCACTTCTCATTGGCTTTGATTTCCGCATCCGCTCCAAAGAATGCTTTGCCCGCTGTCTCATCACCCTGTAACCAATACATAAACCATGCGGTCATGTATCCATCGGCGCTGAGGGGAATATCGCCGTGATCCTTGCCGCTCAATCTGCCGATTACTTTGGGTACTGTATCTGGCATGGCAGCAAAAGATTCCCGAAGCCACCAGAGGGGGCATATCCCCTGAGTTTCTCCTTGGGCAAGTTCCAGCCTGTTTTCCTCCACGTTCCCGGCATCGGCGCTGCCTGTACCGGCAACCATAAATGCCGGAATAGAAAGAGCAGATGTATCGCAATTCCACCCGCCGCCCAACTGGCCATCCAGCGAATTCAAAGCATAAGCCACCGCGCTGGATGTGGCGCTTTGGGCGCAGATGACTTTATAGAGATTGCCATTTTTCTGCTGGGTCACAGCATTGATTGCCCCCACTCCGCCCTGGGAATGCCCGGTGATACCGATGTTTTCCGTATCTATGCGGCCACAGAAAACACTTTTCGGGTCATCGTTCAGCGACAGAATAAAGTCAAGGGTTGCCGCTGAAGATGCGCCTGTTCTTGAATGTTCATCCTCATTCCCCGCAACGATAAATCCCCACGAAGCCAGATGTTCATAGATCACACTCTGCTTGGACGCCTTCATCCCGGTTCCGTTGGCGATGACAACAACAGGGTACATGTTATCAGACTGCTCCAAATCGGAGGGATACCAAATCTCATATTTTTCCCATACGGTATCTGGAGCGTCAAACTCGGCAAAGGAAACCTTATGCTCACCCAAGCCGGTATATTTCGTTTCTATTTCCCCCTGGGGCTCTGCGAACTTCCAGTAGTTTGCGCTTTTATAATTTGAAATCACCACCAGCAGGATTACTCCCGCGATGGCAAGGCCAATCAATAGGGCTATCCCAATCAAAATCCATTTTATCACTTTTTTAACCACTTTCCATTTTCCCCTACTTTACCGGCAGATAGATGTCTAAATATTCTTCCAGGGCATCCATCCACTGCTCATAAATTTTGTTATCGTTTTGCAAGCCGTGTCCGGAATGAGGCAGCTCAAAATACTTGTGGTCAACGCCGTATTCCTCTAAGGCGGATTTCAGGCGGAGAGAAGCAAGGAACGGCTGCATTTTATCATGGGTGCCATAGGCAGCCACAGTCGCGGGAGAATCGGCTGTAACCCAGTCCGCTGCGGAAATGGGTTTGACTTTCTCCAGGTAAGAACCATCCGCAACCTCCTCCGGTGAGATCGCTGTCCCCGCCATCACAGAGAACAGTCCGGCGCAGGCTTCATCGCTCTGATCCAATCCAAAAATTCCCCAGTCCTCCTGATAGAAGCTGGCGGGCCCTACGCCGCCAAAGGTCAACACAGGGGGAACCGGCGCTTGCGCTCCATCGCGATAGGCGTAGATCATGGCCAGCGCATGCCCCGCAGACCCGCCGCCCACAGCCATTTTATCAATGGCGTAGCCCAGCTTCTTTGCTTCGGCAATCACCTGGGGGATGCTGTCTCGAATCTCCAGGGACTGGCTGTACACGCTGGCGGTGGGATTTTCTTCAGTAAACAGGGTGTAATTGATCCCTGCCGCCACATATCCCTTGGCACAGAGCCACTGGAGCATCCTTGTATCATCCTTTTTATCGCCGGTTGTGAACCCTCCCGCATGGAGATAAACCACCAGGCCATAGCTCTCTCTGCTGTTGTCCGCAGGAAGGTACAGGTCAAATTTGTTTGCTTCCTTTTCCCCATAAGTAAGGTCGGTGTGCATTGTCCCCACAGAATCATTCCAGTCAACAGAATATTTTTTATTCAGCGGGTTGTATGTAACCTTGAAAATCGCAGAGAGCGCGAACACCGCAAGAAAAATCAATACATAGAGAAATCCCCACATCACCTTCCGTCCCCCCTTCCTCATAAAAAGTTTCCTCCAAACAGCGTGCCGCCCAGCAGCAGGTTGGTGACGGCCCGCACAGACAATCTTCCCAGCACAAAGGCCACAACTGCAAGCACAGCAATGATCATCAATCGCTTCATCATATCAGACATGATACATTTCCTTCCATTTTTTTGCATATCACTTGACGCAACACTTGTTACGCCATATACTATACCGCAGAACAGGAAAAAGATAAAGTCACAATCGCGGGGCGATTGTGACAGCAAGGAGTCAAAACCTATGGGATATAACAAAAGAAACGATGAGATCAACGCCCTCACAAAAGAAAGCCTTGCTTTCGCCTATTACGAATTGCTGCAAACCGAGCAGAATATTTCCGTGACCATGATCTGCGAGAAGGCCGGAGTGTCCCGCAACGCCTATTACCGCAATTTCACTTCCACAGATGAGATCATTATTTATTGTCTCATCTCAAAATGGGCAAAGTATTGTGAAGTAAATCCTGTTCCTCCAGAGGATGGGGAAGTGCTGAAACAAAGACTGATCCAGTTTTTTTATGCGGAAAAAGAGTTCGTGCGAGCCATCAAAAAGCACGATAAATTATATTTGATCGAGGAGCTTTTCAGAAGGGTCATTATTCCGGCTGAAGATATTGGTATGACAAAATATATTCTGTATGTGGTCGCTTATTCGGTTTACGGGATCATCCGGGCGATGATAGACCAGAATTTTTCCGAAACGCCAAAACAGCTTGAGGTGATGTTTGCCAAACATAAGTAAAAAAGAAGAAGCTGCCACATCTATTGATTCAAAAATCATAGATGTGGCAGTTCCTTCCATTTTTTTACTTATCCTCTTTTGGGAAGCTGGTAATCCAGGAAATCATCCAGCCCGGAGAGGGCCAGCATCAGCAGCATATTCTTCTGGGGGCCCAGGTAGGCCTCCTCCGGCTCAAACCACTCGTGAATGGTGTGAACGCCGCCTTCATTTCCTCCTCTTCCCACGGTGATGGCCGGGATTCCCAGGCTGATGGGAATGTTGGCGTCAGTGCTGGACTCGTCTCTCAGCTGAGCTTCCATGCCCAGCACCTCCGCTGCATCCCAGGCTGCCCGCACAATTTGGCAGTCCTTATCCTGGGTGCCAGCCGGGCGCTCGCCCAGCTGAACCACCTCCGCCTGCATCGGCTGGCCCTGGGCCCAGCGGGAGTTTTCTGTCTCCGCGGCCCAGTCCGCCGCCAGACGCATCTCCTGCGTCAGACGCTCCAGCTCCTGGGGGCTGTCGGAGCGGATGTCCAACAGCAGGGATGTTTCCCCGGCTATGGTATTGACAGAGGTGCCTCCCTCAACCACGCCCACGTTAAAGGTGGTCTTGGGCGCCTGGGGCACCTGCCAGTCCGCGATCCGGCTGATGGCTCTTCCCATAGCGTGGATCGGGTTGGGGATTCCAAAATCTGCAAAGCTGTGGCCGCCGCTGCCCCGGAAGGTAATCCGGAACCGCCGGCTGCCGGTGGCTGTATATACGATGCCTCCGGGCACCGGGTTGTCGATGGAGACAAACCCGTCGTAAGTATCCCTGCCAAAAATGTACTTGACGCCTTTTAAATCTCCCAGGCCTTCCTCACACACATTGGCGCAGAATACGATGTCGCCCTGGCCCTGAATCTGATACTTTTTCATGGCTCTGGCGATGGAGAAGAGCTCCGCCACCGAACGGGTGTCGTCGTTGATTCCCGGGCAGTAATACCGGTTGCCCTCTTTTCTCACGGTCAGATCTGTCCCCGCCGGAAATACAGTATCCGTGTGGGCCGCCAGCATCAGCCGGGGTCCCGTCCCCTTTCCGGGGATGGTGCCGAAGACATTGTACACCTCGTCCATGTGGACGTCCTCCAGACCGATCTCCTGAAATTTTTTCAGACAGTAGTCCGCTCTGTCTTTTTCCTGGTGGGAGGGAGCGGGAATCCCGCACATTTCCAGCTGCTCCTTCAGGGTCTGCCCGTCGTCCTCCTTCAGGAAAGCCAGAGCCTCCTGCACAGCAGGCATGGCAATCAGCTTTTTCATGGTTTTTCTCCTTCTCCTGCAGTCTTATGCTACATACTGGTACAGCAGTCCCAGCGCAATCTTCAGTCCGGGGCCCAGGCTTGACTTCTCAATCCACTCCTCCCGGGTGTGGGCCAGCAGGCCTACCACGGTGCCGATGGTGTTCGCCAGGATTCCCTGGGACAGGGGCACGTTGCTGTCGGTGGAGTAAGCGGCGCGGTCCAGTTCTCCTTTGTCGTAGAAGGTACGGATAATATCTGCATTTCTCTCGGTGAAGGCCTGCAGCTTCTCCGCATCCAGATCTCCATTTCCCGGACGCAGGCCCAGAAGCTCCACGGTCAGCTCCCCGCCCTGATTTCTCTGGGCGTCCACGGCCTGGTTAAAGAGCTTCTCCATGGTCTGCAGGCACTGCTGGGAGGTGGAGCGGAACTCATAGAGCATATACGCCTCCTGAGCGATGCTGTTTACGGTGCTGCCGCCCTCTATGCGGCCCACGTTGTAGGTGGTCTTGGCCTCCGTGGGGGCCTCGATCTTGTACAGCTCCTCCACCAGACGGCAGAGAATCTCGATGGCGTTGGGATCGCCGAAGTTCACGTAGGAATGGCCTCCCTGGGTCTTGCAGGTGACTTTATACCGGTAGGAGCCCACTGCACTGTCGCAGCACTGGGGGGTCCAGCCGTCAAAGGAAATAAATTCCTTGATCTTGTCTCCGTAGTCGGCGAAGAGCTGCTTCGTTCCGTCCAGGTTGCCCAGGCCTTCCTCACAGCTGTTGGCCACCACCAGGATACCGCACTTGGTATCCAGCTTGTTCTGAATCACATACTTGGCCGCCATCATCAGGTTCACCAGGTTGGAGGTATCGTCGCCGATGCCGGGGGCGTACAGCTTCTCCTCGTCCTCCTTCATGGGAAGGGGCTCCAAATCCGGGAACACCACGTCCGTGTGGGCAGCAAAGGCCACATACTCGTCATACTTGTCGCAATTAATCTTGACGATGACGTTTTTCAGCTTATCAATGGTCACATCCTTGGCTCCGATTTTCAGGAACCAATCCCGGACAAAGGCTGCCCGCTGATCCTCCTGATGGCTGGGAGCCGGAATCTTGCCCAGAGTCCGCAGCAGCTCCAGCTGCTCCTCCTTCACATCCTCCGCATACTTCTCAACTAATTCTTTTACGCTCTGCTCCATATTTCCTTCCTTTCCTGGCTTTTACAGATCCACATAGCCAATCTTATTTTCGATCCGGATCTTCGTCCCGTAGGGCTGGCTCAGCTCTGCCAGATACTTTAGAACGCTGTCATCCTGGGCCGGAACCGGAGTTCCCCGCCTAGTTCTGGGCTCAAACTGCCCCAGAGAGATGGGATACAGCTGCACCTGGGTCAGCTTCCCGTCCTTGACGGTGAAGCCCGCCATCACCGAACGCCAGATATTTTCCAGGGTTCCGTAGCCTGCGGTGCCGTTCTTGCTGCGCTTGTCCATGTATTCGCCCACGTGGGTGTCCTGGGACATCCCCTTGTTGTAGTAGGCGTCGTAGGGCTGCATCGACACGGTCTCTGTCTGGAAAATGAAATTTCCCAGGCTGTAGAGGATCAGTCCTCCGTGATAAATCTCGATTCCCCGCAGCTCGTGGGGGCCGTGGCCGATGACGGCGCAGGCTCCGGCGTCGATGCACCTTCTGGAGGCCTTTTCCAGATATTCCGCGGGGACAGAGAAATCCCCGTGGTCCGTCTCGTGGGCGTGGATGCTCACCAGCACCAGATCCGCCTGCCTGGCGGCCTCCTTTATCTCCTGCTCCAGCCGGACCATATCCTTCTCCAGGGGGGTGGTCTCCACCCGGTTTTCCTGATCCAGGGTAAAGTTGTAGGTGCCGAAATTGGTGATGTTGTCCGGCTTGGGATTGCCATAGCCCATCTTAATACCGTAATCATCATAGGCGTTCACGTCTGTGAGGCTGGCCAGGGTCTTGACCATGTCAAAGTACTCCTGGGTCACATGGTACGTGGTCTGGAAGCGCAGGGGGTTAAGTCCCGGTCTGCCCTGCAGCTGGGGGGACTGGCCCCCGGCCATGCTGGCGATATGGAAGCTGGAGCAGGCGCTCACCAGCGCCACTCTCCCCACCTCCGTCTCCAGATAGCAGGGACGGGAGGCCTCCGCCAGATTTGCTCCGGTGCCGGAAAATACCATGCCCCGCTCCTTCAGGTGCCGGATGGTGGCCATAACGCCGCCCTCCCCGTAATCGCCTGTGTGATTGTTAGCGGTGGTAAACAGGTTGAAGCCATAACGCTTCATGTCGTCCAGACATTCCGGCTCCGCCATAGCCCAGGTTCCCCCGCTGACGGCCGCCGGAGTTCCCTCCTGATTGTGGAAGGTCATCTCCAAGTTGGAAAATTTTACCTGATAATGATCAATAATGTCTCTCAGCTCCTCCAGTCCCGGATATCCCTTCTCCGGGATCCTGCGGGTGACGAAGGCGTCGCCCGTGGCAATAACGCGAATTTCTCCCATATGCTTTCCCCACTATTCTAATCTAAAAACAGTCAGCTTGTCAAAAAACCGGATATATGGTCATTACCCAACCAACGCTCACGATGGTGATCACAATGAAGGGAACGATTCCCATCTTGGCCAAATCCTTCATGTTATAATTTCCTGCTCCCATCATAACGGGCACTGCCGGGGTTGCCAGCGGGGTGAAGAATGCGGTCATGGATGCGATCATGCACAGCATGATGGGTCCGATGGGATTTGCGCCCATGGATTTGCACAGCATGATGTACAGCGGCACAAAGATAGAGTAAATACCCAGGTTCAGCATGAACTGCGTCAGGATGAAGGGTACGATGAAGAACAGCAGTCCTGCCAGGTAGTTGTTGTTCAGTCCCAGAATAATCTTAGACAGCTGGTCGCCGATCATGTCTGCGGCTCCCGTGGAGGACAGGGCGGTTCCGATGCCCAGAGATCCCACATACAGCAGCACCATGCTCAGGTTCATGGAGTTGATGATCTCATTTTTCTTCAGCACGCCGGAGGCGGAGATGATCAGGGCTCCAATAAGGGCTGTCTCCCAGGTGGGAATACCAATCTGATTGGAGAAGAGCAGTCCCAGCAGTACCAGGATGAAGGTGGCGTAGCCGATTACCTCGCGCACCGGGGACAGGGGCTCCTGCTGCTTCTGGGCCTTTGCCTCTACGTCCACTTTGCCCACTTTAACGTCCGGGGCGAATCTGGGAATCACGAAGATAGCCAGCAGCAAGATAACGATCATGGTGGGCAGCTTAGCCTTGGTGATATCCATGATGGTCATGTTGTACTGGGTATAGTCGTAGGCCTCCAGGAATCCTGTAATTCTGGCCATCTCGCTTACGGCGGAGCTCAGGGGCAGGGTAATTACCGTACCGATGGCGGTGATACCCAGAGAGAACATCATCTTGGACGGGTTCACGTTCATTTCCCGACAGACGCCTAAGGCCATGGGGAATACCACACTGAAGCACACCACTGCGCTGGGAATGAACTGGGCCAGCACGCAGGTAAGGATTACGTACCCGGCCAGCACCTTGGTGAAGGAACCCTTGCTGATCTTACAGATATACGCCGATATCTTGTTGATCATCTGGGTCCTGTTCAGTCCGGCGGCCACCACGAACATGCTGGCCATCAGGATGGCGCTGGAATTTCCGAAGCCAGCCAGAGCGTCCGCCGGCTCAAGGCATCCGGTGAGTACCAGTAACACCATGCTGATCAGAGAGATAGTAGTGATGGACACATACTTACTTCCCACTGCGAAGCCAATGAGTGTCAGGATAAAGATTACCATGCAGATTGTCATTTGACTCATAAAAACTTCCTCCTCATCTTTTGATGTTTTTATCATATCACTTGACACATTCCACAAACAAATATATAATTTTTATCTATAATTAATAAATTCCATTCATGATTTGCACAATTACCAAACTAAAGAAGGGGGATTTTTATGGAGATTAGACAATTCTTCTATGTGGTAGAAATCGCAGACACCTGTTCCTTCAGCCAAGCCGCAAGAAACCTGTACATCTCGCAGCCCAATCTCAGCCACGCGGTGAAGCAGATTGAGGATAAAGTGGGCTTCCCTCTTTTTGAGCGGACCCCCAAGGGCGTGTTCCCCACCCCCGAGGGCCGGGGGCTCATCGAGCGCTTTCGGATCCTGAAGCGGGAGTATGAGCAGCTGGAAACCTTCATCAACACGCCCCGGAACCGGGATCACCTGCACCTTAATGTGGCTGCCCTCAACGTGAACCGGACCTCCATCGCCTTTTCCCAGATTATCCGCCAGTATATGTCCAGCCCTATTAATTTCTCTTTTCTCACCTACTCTTACCTGGACGAGCTGCTGCCTCTGGTGGAGACCGCCCAGGTGGATTTCGCCATCATCGGCACCATGTCGCCCTTTCTGCGGCAGGTAAGAAACCGGCTGGACAACCACAATATTGAGTATATTCCCTTCGCGGACGCTCCCATTTCCGTGGTTGTGGGACCCCAGAACCCTCTGTATCAGCGGGAGGGCTCCGTCAAACTGGAGGAGTTATATCCCTACACGGTGATGCAGTACGGTTCCCCGGCCAAGGCTCCCAATCACTCTGTTCCCTACGTCATCGGGCTTTCCGCCCACGCCTACGGGGAGGTTCATGTGACCAACGGACAGCTCTTCTACACCACTATTCAGGCCTCCCCCGCCATAGGTCTGGTGGCCGCCTCCCCGGAAAATTTCGCCCTGTTTAACAGATTTGAGAATCTTCGGGCGCTCTCCATTTCGGATTGTGAAGTTACTTCCCAGTTCGCCTATATTAAATCCCGGCGGCTTGCCCTGTCGGATATCGCCAACCGGCTCCTGAAAAATATTCAGCCGCTCTTCTGAGCAGCTGCACAGTTACGCATATACCCCTGTACGCACTGCAGAGCTTTCCGTGCATACAGGGGTATAAATTTGATTTATGGCTTTAAAGTATTTATGGGCATACGTAAACGCTTATTTGGAGTCCTTTACCTCCCAGGCCCAGTCAGAATTCTGTACCGCGTATTTTCCGCCGGTGATCTCAATATCTGTGCCGGTGATATAGCCCGCCGCCGGGGAAGCCAGGAATACCGCGGGCTTTGCCAGATCCTCCGGCCGTCCCAGCCGCTTCATGGAAATCTCCCGCACATAGTTCTCCTTGTACTTTCCGATATTCTCCCGAGCTATATCCGTCTCAATCATACCGGGAATAATGCCCACCACCCGGATGTTATAGGGAGCCAGCTCCGCCGCCAGAGTTTTCGTCAGGCTGGAAACTCCCGCCTTGGTGGCCGCGTAGATGGCTCCCCCCGCGTGGGGGATCAGGGCCGCGTAGCTGGAGATATTGATGATCACGCCGCCCTCCTGGCCCATCATCTGCCGGGCCGCCGCCCGGGAGCACCTCCACACTCCCCCGAGGTTTATCTCATTGATGTAGCTCCAGTCCTCCGGGGTAAATTCCAGGAAGGGCTTATTTATGGCCACGCCGGCATTGTTGACCCACACCTGGATGCCGCCGAACTGCTCCGCGGCCTCCCGGGCAAAGGCTTCCACCGCCTCCTCCTGGGAGACGTCCAGGGCCCTGCCGAATACCCGGTCACGGCCGTAACGTCCGCCCATTTCCTCCAGAAATTCTTCCACCCGCCGGGGATTTCTGGAGAAGACAGCCACCCGGGCCCCCTCCCGCAGGAACTCCTCCCCTATGGCTTTGCCGATCCCCTTAGTTCCCCCGGTGATCACCACACCCTTTCCTGACAGCTTCAGATCCATATCGTTCCACCTCCGTTTTCTTTTCATTGTATCAATCCTCTTCTTTTGCTGTCAATAAATTAAAAATAAAAAATTTATTTATTGACAAAAAAATAAAACCGGCGGATAATAAAATTAAAATAAGGCAGACGAATGCATATTACCGCTGCCTCTATCCCTGGAGGAATATTTATGGAATACTTTTTTCTTATTCTCCCTAAATTGGCGACGTTCTTCCTGCTGATCCTGCTGGGTGTCCTGATGGTGAAGGTGGGCGTGGTGACCAGAGAAAATCTGTCTCTTCTCTCCGGCCTCATCGTGAAGCTGATCCTTCCCTGCCTGATTCTCTCCCTGGTGTGGGAGAACCAGACCACCCTCCCCGCCCTCTGGGGCTTTCGGCGGATACTCCTGTGGCAGGCGTCCACCTACTTCCTGCTGCTGGGGGCCGGGCTGCTGATCATCCGCCTCTGCCGGCTGACTCCCCCACCTCCAACACCCTCTTTGGGTGCATCATCGGGGGAAATTACGGCTTTGTGGTGATTCCGCTGATGATAGCTCTCTTCCCCGCCGGGGAAGGCCAGCAGTATATCCCGGTCTGCGCCGCCATCGACACCCTCTTTGTCTGGACCCTGGGTATGTATCTTTTCACCAATGTGAAGGGCAGAAACACCCTCCGGGAAAATCCTCTGAAAAAAGTACTGAATCCCGTGTTCGTGACCTTCCTGGCGGCCCTGGTGCTCTGCACCCTGAAGGCGCCCCTTCCGGCCCCGGTGGTCAGTGTCTTTGATCAGCTGGGAAGCGCCAGCTGCCTGGGCCTTGTGTACCTGGGCTGCAGCCTCTGCTTTGTGAACCGGAGCGCCCTGAAAAAAATCCGGCCGCTGCTGCTGCTCATTCTCCTGCGGCAGATCCTCCTGCCTCTGGCGATTCACCTGATCTCCAGGCCCTTCCTGCCGGACACGGAGAGAATGTGCGTGGTGCTGATCACCGCCGCCCCCTCCTTGAGCGCCGCCAGCATGATTGCCCGCCAGTATCAGCTGGACGAGGACTTTGCCTCCTCGGCGGTATTTCTCACCACCGCCGCCAGCGGGGTGACCATCCCCCTGGTGTTCTATCTGATGGCTATTCTTTAATCTAATGGGAGGCAGATTACTTCCACTGATATCTGGTCAGCTGCCCCTGCAGCCGCATATGAGCGAAGTTTTGCTGGCGCAGAGCCTCGTAGAGGACAATGGCCACGGAGTTGCTGAGATTCAGGGACCTGATTTCCTCCAGCATGGGAATCCGGATGGCTCCCTCCTGGTTGGCCAGGAGAATTTCCTCCGGTATCCCGGCGCTCTCCTTGCCGAACATCAGGTAGCAGTCCTCCTGGTAGGAGACCTCCGTGTAAATCCGTGGAGCCTTGGTGGAAGCCATGTAGATCTTGGCCCCCGGATTCCTGGCCAGAAAATCCTCATAGTCGATATACCGGGTCACATCCAGCTGCGGCCAGTAGTCCATTCCCGCCCGCTTCAGGGTTTTCTCGTTAATCCGAAAGCCCAGGGGCTCGATCAGGTGCAGGCGGCTGCCCGTGGCCACGCAGGTTCTCCCGATATTTCCCGTATTGGCCGGAATCTCCGGCTCGTAAAGTACAATATTCAGCATAATCTCTCTATCCCATGATTTTATACAGTTCGTCGGTCTGGGGACGGGTCAGATACTGGACATCCTCCCCGTTTCTGACGATCCGGTCATTTCCGCCGGTGGTTCTTCCCACCAGGCTGGCGGGTATTCCCGCCTTCTCCAGCTCCCGCACCAGACCCAGTCCATCCTCGGACACCGCCAGCAGGGAACCGCTGGACATGATGTGGTAGGGATTCAGGCCGAAGGCCTCGCAGACCTCCACGGTCTCCTGACGGATGGGAATCTTCTTTAGATCCACCTCCAGGCCCACGCCGGCGCCCTCCGCCATCTCCCAGAGAGCCCCGAAAATGCCGCCCTCAGTCACATCGTGCATGGCGGATACCTTTACCCGGGCTGCGGCCCGGGCGTCCTCCACCACGGAGAGATACTGGTCGAAGCTCTGGGCGGTGCGGACAAATTCCGGGGAGAATTGCTTGAGCAGCTCCTCCTCCTTCTCCTTGGCCAAAATGGCCGTGGCCTCCAGCCCAATCCATTTGGTGATCACCAGATCCTGGCCCGGGCGGATATCCTCCAGATCCAGCACCTGATCCTCCCGGATTTTCCCTACCCCCGTCACCGATAGCAGGGGCTGGCGCACCACGTTGGTGATCTCCGTGTGGCCTCCCAGGATTTCCATGTTCAGCTGCTGGCAGGCGCGCTCCGCATCCCGCATCAGCTCCTTGAGCTCCGGCTCCTCCACTGCCTCCGGCAGCAGCAGCGTCAGCATCACGCCCAGGGGCTCCGCCCCGGACACCGCCAGGTCGTTGGCCGTAACGTAGATCCCGTGGCTGCCCATGTCCTTCACCGTGCCGGTGATGGGGTCTGAGGAGAGCACCATCACCTCCCCGGGCTCCAGCTTTACCACAGCGCAGTCCCGGCCCACCGCCGGCCCCGCCAGCACCTCGTCCCTTCTATGCTTCACCTGCCGCAGCACAGAGCGCACCAGCACCTGCTCCGGCAACTTCCCGATTTTCACTTTTTTTCCTCCCCTGCTGTTTTACTTACACGCCGTATTGCTTCTTCAGCGTGTACACATCGTTCAGCGAATTATCGCTGATGGCCGCCCGCATCTTGCTGACCAGCTCAGTGTTGGTGGACTTGATTCCCACCAGATACACGGCGTTGGACACCGCGTAGCTGCTGGTATTCACCTGCTCCGTGGTGGTCTGACCGTTCTCGGTGATATCCTTCCACAGCTTGGCCTTGTAACCGGTCTTGGGTGAATTCTCCTCCGTGATGGTCCCGATGGCGGCCTCGCTGTCCGCCTTCAGCTGGGTCTGGGGATCCGTCTGGCTGATGATCTCGTTGTAATAGCGGATGGTTCTGCTGGGATCCCGGTACTCCTGTCCGTAAATCCTGAAGCCCACCACCCCGTTCTGGGTGTAGCCTTCTATGTAGATGGGCGCATTGGTATTATTCTTAAACTTAAAATCCTTGGAGCCCTCGGCGATGGCCGCGTCGAAGCCCGGGTCAGAATAGGATACCATCATGGAATGATTGTACCGCTCCGTCACCTCCAGCTCCGCCTTCAGCACCGCCTGGTAGAGGGTGGTAGACACCTGGCAGATTCCTCCGCCGTAGTCGTAGACCACCTTTCCTCCCCGGTACTCCGCCGCCTTGGCGTATCCGTTCTCCTCGTCAAAGGGAACTACCTTTTCCAGCATGGAAAATTCTTCTCCGGGGTACAGCACAGTGCCGCTGACCTTGCGCACGCCGGCCTCCACGTTCTTACAGCGGGCCCCGGCGTCGGCGGCGTACTCTGTGGAGGATTCTCCCAGGATATCCTGAACCTTACCCAGCTCCTCCGGGTCTGCCTGATCCTCCACCGTATTGATCACCAGCTCCACGGCTCCGTCCTGCAGGCCGTTCCAGGTGTCGGCGATGTATTCCTGCACCGCCTGCACAGAGGCCTCCACGTCAATCTCGCTGCCGGCGGAACCGCTGATAATCTCGAAGCTTCCATCGCTTCTGCGCACCAGCTGGGAGTCCACGGACTCCTCATTGTAGGGCACGCATTTCTCCTCGATGGCTGCCTTTACCTTCTCCTCATCCACCTGGTAATCCAGGCGCAGCTT
This sequence comes from Candidatus Egerieimonas intestinavium, assembly GCA_018711815.1. Taxonomy (GTDB): domain Bacteria; phylum Bacillota; class Clostridia; order Lachnospirales; family Lachnospiraceae; genus Egerieimonas; species Egerieimonas intestinavium. The sequence continues at coordinate 49,988 of DVHU01000031.1, read as the reverse complement.
GTACCCTTCAGTCTCCAGGCCCTGCTGCTGGCAGTAGCGCCGCACCAGATTTCCCTGGCGGCCGTAGGCCATGGCTTCCTCCACCACGTCCCCCTTCTCCACCGTCAGGCCCAGATCCTGGACATTGATGGTCACCGTGTGCAGGTTCATCTGCATCTGAATCCCCTGCTGCAGGGCTCTCTCTATCTGCTTCTCAGCCTCGGCCTCCACCTCGTCCGCCGTCATGCCGGAGATCTCCACCTCCCCCAGCCAGACGCCCTGCAGTACTACCTGCTCCTGTTCTTCCGCCGCGGCGGCGGGCACAGCCCCCAGGAGAGTCAGGGTGAGAACCAGCAGAGTCCAAAGCCATCTCTTGTTTATTTTTCTTTTCACGCTTATCCTTGTCCTTTCCTTGCACACAGCTTAGAGCAGATACTCCAGCACCATGGGAATCACCATAGCAAGAACCAGCACGATAGCAATCACCCCGGCGATAACCCGCTGCGTTTTCTTTCTTCTCATTTCTTTGCCTCCATTCTCCCGTGCTCCAGAATAATCCTGTCGATGAGCCGGGATGCTTCGTTTCGCGTAAGACTGTCAATCTCAACAGCTACGGTTATTTTATGATATTTCAGCAGATCATGCAAGTAAACTTTTTGTCTGGGGGTGATGGGACTTCGCTTTTTCACCCGGCAGATCAGAGGTTTCTCCTCAAAATACTCGGGATTCTTCTCTCCGAAGTCCCGCTTAAGCCGCTCAAAGACCTCCCCCGCCGCCCGGGCGTCCTCCAGGGCCCGGTGGGCCCGCTCCAGGCCAATCCCGAAGTGGGCGCACAGATCCCCCAGCCTGCGGCTGGGCAGCTGGGGCAGCAGCAGCCGGGCAATCTTTAAGCTGTCACAGCCCAGCTTCTCAAAGTGAAGACCCATATCCGCCGCCTGATGCTTCAGGAAGGCGTAGTCAAACTGCAGGCTGTGGCCCAGCAGGGGGTACCCCGCCGCGAATTCCGCGAACTCTGCCACCGCCCGGTCCGCCGTGGGCTTTCCCGTCACCATCTCCCCGGTGATTCCCGTGAGGTCGGTGATGTTTTCCGGAATTTCCATCCGGGGATCCACCAGGGTGTGGAAGGTCTCCACCTCCATCCCGTCTCTCACCTTCACCGCGCCGATCTCCAGAATCCGGTCCCGCCCCGGATACAGTCCGGTGGTCTCCAGATCCACTGCCACATATCGCTCCATCACTCTCATCTCCCGCAATCGCTATCCATCTCTTCCGCCAGGATCACCTGCCTGGCGGCGCTGTAATCCAGAGGATCCCTGGACAGGTAGTCAAAAAGTACCCAGTAGTTTCCGCGGCCCTGACCCAGCACATCCTCCCGGAAATATTCCAGGTGGGTCATCCGGCTGATCTGCCTCTCCTCATAGGCCTCATACCCCGGCAGAAGGTCTCTGGCCCTCTCCCGGTAAAAGCTCTTGATCCGCTCCCGGTCCAAAAGCCCGGCAAACTCTGGCCGGCTCTTTAAATTCTCCCGCAGGTACAGGTCGCAGACCAGGTACTCCGTAAGCTTATCCTCCAGAACCTCCCCTCCGGTCTCCCGGGCAAATTCCCTCAAAATCTCATACCTGCGGATTCTGGTGTGGGACTGGGACAGATACCCCCGCTGCCGGTAGAATTCCCCCAGGGTCTCATAGAGGGAGAAGGCGTCCGCGAACTCCCTCTCCAGCACCGGCAAGCTGCAGGAGAACTGGCCGCTGTTGTAGTAGACCTCCACCATCTCCTCCACCTGCTTTAAGCGCAGCAGCTCCCCGTAGGAGAGCCACCTGGTCTTTAACACCTCGTAGGGCTCCCGATGGTGATACAGGCATCCGTACTCCTGGGCCCGGCTGTGCATGAGGGAACCCTTGAGCACCTTTAAAAAGCCCAGCTGCAGCTGCTGGGGAGCCAGGGCGTACACATCGTTGAAGGATTTTTTGAAGGAAGCGTAATCCTCAAAGGGCAGCCCGGCAATGAGATCCAGATGCTGATGGACATTTTTCCCCTGCCGGATCTGCTCCACATTGTGGGACAGCCGGGGAAAATCCATCCTTCGGCAGATCTCCTTAAGGGTTCGGGGATTCGTGGTCTGCACGCCGATCTCCAGCTGCACCAGCCCCGGGCGCATCTGCCCCAGAAGCTCTATCTCCTCCTGATCCAGCAAATCCCCGGAAATCTCAAAATGAAAATTCGTCACCCCGTTGTCATGCTCCAGCAGGAAGCGCCAGATTTCCTTGGTCCGGGGATGGCTGCAGTTGAAGGTCCGATCCACCAGTTTCACCTGGGGCACCCGGTTTTCCAGGAAAAAGACCAGCTCCCTCTTCACCAGCTCCATGCTGCGAAACCTCAGCCGCTTGTCCACGGAGGACAGACAGTAGCTGCAGGAAAAGGGGCAGCCCCGGCTGGTCTCATAGTAGATGATCTTGTGGGAAAAAAGCTTTAGATCCTCATAGACAAAGGGCACCTGATCCAGGTCTATGGGCTCCCGAAAGCCCTTGTCCCATATCTGTCCCTGGCCGTCCCTAAAGGCCAGGCCCCCTATGTCCTGAGCTCTTCCCTGCCCATCCAGGGCCCAGGGCAGCCATTCCCGGAAGGTAGCCTCACCCTCACCCAGGAAAATCCCCTCCACCTGGGGAAGCTCCTCCAGCACCTTTTGGGCATCATAAGAAACCTCCGGTCCCCCCAGCCAGATTCTGGTGTCCGGAAGTATTTTTTTCAATTCTATACACAGTTCCCGAATGTAGGAAATGTTCCAGATATAACAGGAAAAACACAGGAAATCCGGACGGGCGCGGTAGATCTCCCGCAGTACCTCGTCCGGCTGCTGATTAATGGTATATTCCCTCAGCTCCACCTGGGGCCGGTACGGGCCTGCGCAGGCGCGCAGGCTGTACACAGCCAGGTTGGAGTGAATGTATTTTGCATTGACTGCCGTCAGCAATACTTTCATAGACGTGCTTTCACATCCTCCATAGAAGGCATGGCCGGGATAGCTCCCCGCTTCTCCACGCAGAGTCCGGCCACCGTGTTGGCGAAATGGAGATACTCTTCGGCCTGCTCCTGGGTCAGCTCCCCGGGCTTCACCCCATCTCTGGCCAGGCAGAACAGAAGTCCTCCCCAGAAGGAATCCCCGGCACCCGTGGTATCCACCACCTGGCATTTCCCGGTGGGTACGGATGCCTCCACCTGCTCAGTGACCAGGAGAGCTCCCTGGCTGCCCAGAGTCACCACCACGCAGGCGGGCCCCTGCTTTAACAGGGCTCTGGCTGCCTCCCGGGGATCCTGGAAACCGGAGAGCAGCTCCGTCTCCTCGTCGGAAATCTTCATGATATCCGCCTGGGCCACCATGGCCCGCATCTCCTTCTTGGCCGTCTCCACGTCCGGCCACAGGGGCGCCCGGTAGTTGGGGTCGTAGGAAATCACCGCCCCGGCCTTTCTGGCCTCCTCCACCGCGTAGTAGGTGGCGCTTCTGGCGGGCTCGTCCGTCAGGGACAGGGAACCGCAGTGGAATATCCTGGACTGGGCCAGGATGTCCACCTTCACCTCTTCCCGGGAAATCTGGGTGTCCGCCCCGGGCTTTCTGGCGAAGGAGAAATCCCTCTCCCCATTTTTCAGGGACACGAAGGCCAGGGTGGTAAAATACCGGTCGTCCGTGATCAGGCCGCTGGTATCGATGGCGGCCTTCTGAAGGGTCTCCCGCAGGAAGGCCCCGTGCATATCATCTCCCACCTTTCCCAGAAAGGCGGTCTTTCCTCCCAGACGGTTCACCGCCGCCAGCACGTTGGCCGGCGCCCCGCCGGGATTTCTCTCGTACAGCTCCATTCCTCCCTGGGAAGTCCCGCAGGGAGTAAAATCAATAAGCACCTCGCCCAGAGCAGTTACATCAAACATTTCTTCCTCCTATGCGTTCAGCGGATATTTATCCGTCAGAGATTTTACGATCTTCTTGGCCTCGTCGCGGTTTTTCTGCGCATCCTTCACCATCAGGGAGATGGCCTCGGCAATCTTGTCCATGTCCTCCTCGTTCATGCCTCTGGAGGTCACCGCCGCGGTGCCCAGGCGCACGCCGCTGGTCACGAAGGGAGACTCCGGGTCATTGGGGATGGCGTTCTTGTTGCAGGTGATATTGGCGTCGTCCAGCAGATGCTCCATGGCCTTTCCGGTGATTCCCGTTCCCCGCAGATCCACCAGCATCAGATGGTTGTCCGTGCCGCCGGATACAATGCGGATTCCCCGGCTCATCAATCCCTGGCACAGAGCGGCGCTGTTCTTCACCAGCTGCTGCTGGTAAGCCTTGAATTCCGGCTGCAGGGCCTCCTTGAAGCACACGGCCTTGGCGGCGATCACATGCATTAAGGGGCCTCCCTGGATTCCCGGGAACACAGCCTTGTTGAACTTAAACTGGTCTGCCACCTCCTGGCTGGAGAGGATCAGTCCGCCCCGGGGCCCTCTCAAGGTCTTGTGGGTGGTGGTGGTGGTCACGTGGGCGTAGGGGATGGGGCTGGGATGAAGTCCCGCCGCCACCAGGCCGGCAATATGAGCCATGTCCACCATCAGATAGGCGCCCACCTCGTCGGCGATCTCCCGGAATTTCTTAAAGTCGATGATCCGGGCGTAAGCGCTGGCTCCGGCTACAATCATTTTCGGCTTAGCCTCCAGGGCGATGCGGCGCACCTCCTCATAGTCGATAACGCCGTCGTCATTAACCCCGTAGGGCACGATCTTAAAATATGCTCCGGAGATATTGGCGGGGCTTCCGTGGGTCAGATGTCCGCCGTGGGCCAGGTTCATGCCCATCACCGTGTCCCCGGGCTTTAACATGGCGAAGAACACCGCCAGGTTAGCCTGGGCTCCGGAGTGAGGCTGCACGTTGGCATAAGTGCAGCCAAAAAGCTCTTTAGCTCTCTGGATGGCCAGGTTTTCCACCACGTCCACGCACTCGCAGCCGCCGTAGTATCTTTTTCCCGGGTAACCTTCCGCGTATTTGTTGGTCAGGGGGCTTCCCATAGCCGCCATCACGGCTTTGCTCACCCAGTTTTCGGATGCGATCAGCTCGATATGGGAATTCTGACGGGCGACCTCATCCTGGATCGCCTGGGCAATTTCCTGATCTACTGCTTTTACTTCCTCTAAAGAATACATATTGTGCCTCCTCAAGATAATCATACGTTGTGAACATTATAACCCGTCCCGCCTGTTTTGGCAAATATCTGTTTACAGTTTCTCTTAAATTTCGTAAAATTAATACAGTACAAAAAGGCTTTTCCTGAGAACGGATTTATAGAAAAGGAGTGATCAATCATGGGAACTTGCACGTATTACGCGCCCACAGAGGTGATTTTTGGAAAGGATGCGGAGAGTCAGGCCGGAGCCCTGGTGAAAAAATGGGGCGGCAGCCGGGTGCTGGTGCACTACGGCGGCCAGAGCGCGGCGAAATCGGGGCTTTTGGACCGGGTGGTAAAATCCCTCAAGGATCAGGGACTCTCGGTGTTCCTCCTGGGGGGCGTAGTCCCCAATCCCCGGCTCACTAAGGTGCGGGAGGGGATCGCCCTGGGCCGGGAAAAGGAGATTGACTTTATCCTGGCTGTGGGCGGCGGCAGCGTCATTGATTCCTCCAAGGCCATCGGCTACGGCCTGGCCAATGAGGGGGACGTCTGGGACTTCTACGCCAAAAAGAGAACGCCCCAGGCCTGCCTGCCCGTGGGAGCTGTGCTGACCATCGCCGCCGCCGGCAGCGAGATGAGCAATTCCTCGGTGATCACCAACGAGGAGGGATGGCTGAAGCGGGGCTGCAACTGTGATCTGGGCCGCTGCAAATTCGCCCTGATGAACCCGGAGCTCACCTACTCTCTGCCCGCCTACCAGACCGCCAGCGGCTGCACGGATATTCTGATGCACACCCTGGAACGGTATTTTACCAACGAAGAGCGGATGGACATCACCGATGAGCTGGCGGAGGGGCTGCTGCGCTCGGTGGTGCGAAACGCCCGCATCCTAAAGGATAATCCCCGGGATTATGACGCCCGGGCCAACGTCATGTGGTCCGGCAGCCTCTCCCACAATGACCTGACCCATTTCGGCAGCGGCCGGGGAGACTGGGCCTGCCATCAGCTGGAACATGAGCTGGGCGGCATGTTTGACGTGGCCCACGGGGCCGGCCTGGCCGCAGTCTGGGGCGCCTGGGCCCGCTACGTGTGCGAGGCCAACCTGCCCAGGTTTGCCCGCTACGCCCGCCGGGTCTGGGATGTGGCCGAGGCCGACGACAAGAAGGCGTCCCTGGCGGGCATAGCCGCCACCGAGGACTTCTTCCGGGAGATCGGCATGCCCACCTCTTTAACTGAGCTGGGCCTCTCCCCCAGCCAGGAGGAGCTGGATACCCTGGCCTGGAAGTGCTCCTTCCAGGATACCCGGACCATCGGCGACATCCGAAAGCTGGGTCTGGCTCAGATCAGGGAAATCTATCAGCTGGCCCGCTAGAGTCGGCCGACCCGCCAGATGCCGGGGCGCATCCTCTGGCTCCGCTGTATTCACAGTCGCCTAGGCGGTCGTCGGGGAGGGAGCAGGTATGGCGCTGCTGCCGGGTCAGCTGACGGACAAATTCCGTGGCCGGACGGGAAAGCAGTTCCTGGGGCCCGCCGTACTGCTGGATTTCCCCCTGATCCATCACCAGCACCTTTGTCCCCAGCTTCAGGGCTTCCCCGATGTCATGGGTCACAAAGAGAACCGTGATTCCCGTCTGCCGGTGAATTCGCTTAAGCTCCGTCTGCAGCTGTCCCCGGGTAATCTCATCCACGGCCCCAAAAGGCTCGTCCATCAGGAGGATTTCCGGGGAGGCGGCCAGGGCCCGGGCAATCCCCACCCGCTGCTGCTGTCCGCCGGAGAGCTCCGCAGGATAGCGCTCCTTCAATTCCTGTTCCAGCCCCACCAGCTTCATCCACTTGTCCACCGCAGCTCTTGTTTTCTGCTTATCCCTTTTGTTGAGGAGATTGGGCACGTAGGAGATATTCTGCTCCACGGTCATGTGGGGAAAGAGGACGCTGCCCTGGATGGCGTACCCGATATTTCTCCGCAGCTGCGTCTGGTCTTTCTGGCGGATATCCTCCCCCTTGATCTTGATATTTCCCGAATCCGGCTTCAATAGACCGTTCACCATCTTCAGGGCGGTGGTTTTTCCGCAGCCGGAGGAGCCGATGATGGTCACAAAGCTGCCCTTTTCAATGGACAGATCCAGTCCTTTCAAGACGGCCTTATCCCCATAACTCTTTTTTACCTTCTGAAATTCAATGATTGTTTCCATAACTATCCTCCCCTGACCGTTACTCCAGCAGATCCCGGCTGCGCAGGAATTCCTCCGCCGCCTGCCGGGGCTCTTTCTTCTCATTTTCCACGGCGTAATTCATCTGGGCCATATCCCCGTCCGAAATGGTTCCCGACAGCTTTTCCAGCACAGAGGCCAGCTCCGGATACTCCTCCAGGACTTGGCTTCGCACCACATTTCCGCACAGATAAGAGGGGAAAAACTGCCGGTCATCCTCCAGCACCACCGCGTCCGCGGCGGACAGCTGCCCGTCCGTGGTGAAAATAGCCATAACATCGATCTGCTCCTGGTCCAGAGCCTGATATTTCAGGCCGATATCCAGATCCATGGTCTCCCCAAAATCAAGGCCATAGGCTTCGCAGAGGCCCTGGTAGCCGTCCTCCCGCTCAAAGAAATCATACTCCGCGCCGAAGACCAGCTGGCCGGCCACAGCGGCCAAATCCGAATAGGTGTGCAGGTCATAGCGGCTGGCTACCTCCCGGCGCACGGCCAGGCCGTAGGTATTGTTAAACCCATACATGCCGGCCCACTGGAGGGAATACTCCTGCCGATACTGCTCCTGCAGCTCTCCAAAAAGCTCCTCCGTATACACCCCGTCATTTTTCAGCACCATGTTCCAGCCGGTTCCCGTGTACTCCGGGTACAGGTCAAATTCACCGCTCTCCAGGGCCGGCTGTATGTTGGAGGTGCCGCCGCCGACCCCCTGGGTGATTTCCACATTCAGGTCCGTATCCTGTTCGATGAGGATATCCAGCATTTCGCCCAGGATATACTGCTCCGTCATGGGTTTTGTGGCGATGTGAAGGGTGGCTTTATGCCTACCGGTAAGCCAGAAGCTCCCCAGCAGGATAAGGCAGAGGGCAAAAGCCACGGCAGCCGCAGCTTTTGCTTTTCCGACTCTCCAGCCCTTCCGGGCCCCCCTGCCGCGCTTCTTCATCCGGCGCTCTCCCATCCCCAGCAGAAAGTCCACAACCAGAGCCAGCAGAGCGATCAGCAGACTGCCCGCCAGAGTCATGGCCCCGTTGTTGGTGGTGATGCCCCGGTAAATGGCCACCCCCAGGCCTCCGGCGCCGATGAAGGAGGCGATACCCGCCAGAGCGATGGTCATGGTGGCCATGCTGCGGATGCCAGACATGATCACAGGCATGGCCAGGGGCAGCTTGATCTTAAACAGCACCTGCAGCCGGGTGCTTCCCATGCCCTTGGCCGCCTCCAGGATAATGGGGTCTACGTTTTTCATGCCCGTGTGGGTATTTCGCACCATGGGCAGAAGGGCGTAGATGGTCAGGGCGATAACCGCCGTGGTGTTGCCCACCCCGGAGAAAGGAATCAGAAAGCCCAGCAGGGAGATGGAAGGGATCGTGTAGAGAAAATTAATCCCTCCCAGGGCGGGCCTGGCCAGCCTCTGGAATTCACTGATGAGGATACCGGCGGCTCCGCCCAGCAGGATAGCGATGGCGATGGCCAGCAGGGAGAGCTTCAGATGCTCCCAGACCAATCCGGCGAAAAAATCCCAGCGGCTTGTCAGCAGCTTACCTATTTCCACAATCATTTCTTCCCACCTCTCCTCTCAATGGCCCCCGCCGGACAGCGCTCAAAGCAGAGGCCGCAGTGCAGGCAGTGCTCCTGCCGGATCACGAAGGGCTCCCCCTCCTCAATGCACCCCTGAGGACAGCTTTCCCGGCATATCCCGCAGCCGATGCAGTCCTGGGTGATCAGAAAGCCTTTTTCCTCCGCCGTCTGTTCTCCCAGAGGGAAGCTGGCCCGGACAATGGGACTTTTCCCCAGATCGAAGAATTCCACCTGCCCCTTATCCACACAAAAGGGCTCCAAAACGTACCGGCTCTCCCCCGGGTACACCTGGTTCATGGAGGGGTTTTCCCGGAAAATCCGGTCAATCCATTTCTTCTGTTCCGGCAGCCTTTTGGCTTTTCCGGAGAGCCTTACCATCTGATACTCTCTGTTCATCCCGGTGATGGCCACATTCCCGGAGGCCATCAGCTGTCGGTAAAAGTCCTTTCCCCGGGAGGTGCAGAAATAGAGCTTTTCCTCCTCGGTCAGCATCACGTCAATGATCCGGATGGCGGGCAGCCCCCTCTCATCCACAGTGGCAAAGGCCACATCCTTAATACGGCGCAGTATATTCAGACATTCCTGAGCGTTCATCCTTTTCCTCCTTAACCCTGGTATTGACAATGGCTCTTTCTGCTATCATTTTATGGCTGCAGCATCCCTGTGTAAAGTAAGCACAATATTGTGCCGTAGTTACCAAAAGGATACTATAGGAACGCAGTTTCCCATGAAAAAAATAAGGGTACTCCCATTTTTTTCAAACTGGAGTACCCTAAAAGCCTACGCCTCTGCATCTATAAAGTTTCTAAGCAATAAAAAAATGCCCAGAACCGGAATCGAACCAGTGACACGAGGATTTTCAGTCCTCTGCTCTACCAACTGAGCTATCTGGGCATGGAAGTAAATCCGAGGATTATAATAGCATAGATTTTTGTGGAATGCAAGAAATTTTTTGCCAATTTTTCATTTTTCACTTCTCCCTTTCCTCCCCCATACTATACAGTAACTCCAACTTTCAGGTGACAGTATGATTTCGCACTATTTTCAGGCCCTGCTTTTTGTGGTGGCCTTATCCATAGATGCCTTTGTAGCCTGCTTTGTCTACGGGACCTCCCGGGTCCGCATTCCTGCCTCCTCCCTGCTGATCCTCTCCCTCATCTCCGCCGGTACCCTGGCCGTGGCCCTGCTGGTGGGGGGCGGCATCGGCTCCCTGCTGCCCCCGGCAGTGACCCAAGCCTTAAGCTTTTTGATTCTCTTTTTCCTGGGGCTTATTAAGCTCTTTGACAGCACCCTAAAGCGCTTAATCCAGCGCAAATGCGCCTGGCCGAGGAAGCTGCGCTTCTCCCTGCTGGATCTGCAGTTTATCCTGACCGTCTACGCGGACCCCGCCCGGGTGAACCAGGAGGATCGGGAAGTTCTCTCCCCCCGGGAAGCCCTGCCCCTGGGCCTGGCCCTCTCCCTGGACAGCGCCGCCGCGGGCATCGGCGCCGGAGCCGCCTCCCTGCCCTTCTTCGCCACCACCCTTCTGGGGCTTCTCTGCAGCCTGGGGACGGTGACTGCCGGGGCCTTCCTGGGCCGCCGGCTGTCCCGCCACATTTCCCTAGACCTTTCCTGGCTCTGCGGTCTGCTCCTTATGGGACTGGCGCTTCTGAAGCTTTGACAGCGCCAGCAGAAGCTCATGGGCCGCCAGGGGCATCAGGGCCAGGAAAAGCAGGCCGCACCACTCGCCCAGGGACAGCCTGGCGGTGCCGAAGAGCCGGATGAAATAGGGCACCTCCGTCACCAGCACCTGCAGGCCAATCCCCAGCAGCACGGAGAGAATCATCAGCGGGTTCCTGCGATGCCCCCGAAATACGGAGGTGTTCACATCCCTCATGCCGATGGCGTGAAAGAGCTGGGAGACCCCCAGCACCGTGAAGGCGTAGGTCTGGGCCCTGGGCAGCAGCCCCGGCGCCCCGAAGGCCGACATCAGCCCTTCCAGGGAGAAGCTCTGGCCGCTGACTGCCAGCCAGTAGCAGGGCAGCTTCAAGAAGGCTGCCAGGCTGACGCCGCCGATCAGGAGCCCATAGAACAGCGTACAGGCCAAGCCCCCGTCGGCGAAAATCCCCTCCTCCCGCTTCCGGGGCGGCCGCTCCATCATCCGGGCCGTATCTCCCCGGTCCGTGCCCAGGGCCAGGGCCGGGAGGGAGTCAGTGATCAGATTGATCCACAAAATATGGCTGGCTTTCAGGGCCGCCGGCAAACCCGCCAGCACGGACAGAAACATGGTCAGCACTTCCCCGAAATTAGAGGACAGAAGAAAGAGGATGGATTTGCGGATATTTTCGTAGATCCCCCGGCCCTCCTCCATGGCCTTCTGGATGGTGGCAAAGTTGTCGTCCGTCAGCACCATATCCGCGGCCTCCTTGGCCACATCCGTCCCTTTCTTTCCCATGGCCACGCCGATATCCGCCATCTTCAGGGAGGGGGCGTCGTTTACCCCGTCGCCGGTCATGGCCACCAGCTCCCCGGTTCCCTGAAGGGCCCGGACGATGCGCACCTTGTGCTCCGGGGACACCCGGGCGAACACGGAGAGCTCCGGCAGCCTGCGCCTCAGCTCCCCCTCTGAGCAGTTATCCAGCTGCTCCCCGGTCATACACTGACTCTTTTCCCGGGCAATCCCCAGCTGCCTGGCGATGGCCAGGGCCGTGTCCAGATAGTCCCCGGTAATCATCACTGTCCGCACCCCGGCCCGGGCAAATTTTTCCACGGCTCCCCTGGCCTCCGGGCGGACGGGATCCTCCATCCCCGCCAGGCCCAAAAACACCAGCTCCTGTTCCCGCAGATCCCCCGCCTGGGGGCCCATGGCCAGGGCCATCACCCGCAGGGCCCGCCCTGCCATGGAATCCAGGGCGTTGAGGATTTTCTTCTTCTCCTCCCGGGTCAGGGGAATCGTCTGTCCCTCCTGCCATACGCGGGTACACCGGGCCAAAACCCGGTCCGGAGCCCCCTTGGTGTAGGAAATCTTCTCGTTCCCCCGCCGGTGCAGGGTGGTCATCATCTTTCGCTGGGAGTCAAAGGGCAGTTCCCCAATCCGGGGCTGTTCCTCCTCGCAGACGCTCCTAAACAGGGAAAAGCCCGCCGCCAAATCCAGCAGGGCCAGCTCCGAGGGATCGCCCATCCGCTGTCCCTCCTCCCGAACCGCGTCATTGCACAGCACCATAGCCTGGAAAAATTCTTTTTTCCCGGCGGGAGTCAATTCTCTCCCCTCCCAAAATCTCCCTTCGGCGTAGCAGCTTACCACCTGCATCTGATTCTGGGTCAGCGTTCCGGTTTTGTCGGAGCAGACCACCGTCACCGCCCCCAGAGTTTCCACCGCCGGAAGCTTGCGGACGATGGTATGTATCTTCACCATCCGGGAGACGCTTAGGGCCAGCACAATGGTGACAATGGCCGGCAGTCCCTCCGGCACCGCCGCCACCGCCAGGGAGATGGCCGTCAGCAGCATCTCTCCCACATCCCGGCGCTGCATCACCGCCGCCGCGAAAAGCAGCAGGCAGAGCGCCACAGTCACGGCGCTTAAGAGCTTGCCCATAACGGCCAGCTTCTGCTGCAGGGGAGTCATGCCCGGCACCTTCTGTCTCAGGGCCGAGGCGATCTTTCCTATGGCCGTGTTCATGCCGGTGGCCTCCACGATCCCCTGGCCCCGGCCGTAGGTCACGTAGGTGGACTGGTACACCGCCTGACCCTGCTTCCGGGAGACCGGCACCGATTCCCCGGTGAGGGCGGACTCCTCCACCTTCAGATTAACCGCCTCCGTCAGGCGGATATCCGCCGGCACCTGCCTCCCGGCGTCCAGGAGCACCAGGTCCCCGGGCACCAGCTTTTTGGCCTCGATTTCCCGCACCTTTCCCTCCCGGCATACCAGGGCGTGGGGCGCCGCCAGGTCTTTTAACGCTTCCAGAGCTTTCTGGGCTTTTCCCTCCTGAATGACGCCCACGGTGCCGTTTAAGATCACCACCGCCAAAATGATCCCCATATCCTCCCACTCCCGCAGCAGGATGGAGATGGCCGCCGCCACCAGCAGCACAAAAATCAGGGGATCGTTCAACTGAGCCAAAAAGCGCTGCAGAATCCCCTCTCTCTTCTCCCCCCGCAGCACGTTGGGCCCGTATTCCTCCAGCCGCCTGGCCGCCTCCTGCTCCGTCAGCCCCGCATTTTTCATCGCCGCTCCCCCCTCTTTGTCCATGCTTGTCTGCTTTACTATATGCGGCCCGCCCTGGATTTATGACCGCCAAAAGGGGCCGCCGCACATATGGATTTTCTCCCTGTGCAGCAGCCCCCTTGGTCAGGCTTACTGTTATTTAGTTGTTTGTCCGGCGGGCTTTACGCCTGCCCAACCCTTAAGCTCTCCTTCTGCGGATTACCAGCAGGAGGATAATTCCCATCAGGGCTGCCGCCAGCAGCAGAGCCGCCGGAAGCACCAGGGTGTAATCCCCCGTATTGGCCGCGCCGGTATCCGTGGGCTGGGAGGGCTCTGTGGGCTTCACCTCCTGAGGCGGTTCCGTGGGCTCAGGCTCAGGCTCGGCCGGTTTGGTATACGTATTGGCAAATACGATTTTCTGTCCGCCCATATCCACCGCTGCCGTCAGATATCCGTCTCCGGAGTCGGCGACGTTCACCGTCACCGTATAAACGGTCTCGTCGTAAGTGATGGTCTCGTCCTGGCCCTTTACCTCAGTGATGGTGTACGTGTAGGTTCCCGCCTCCTGATAACTCAGGGCCTCAAAGGCGATGGCACCGTTTTCGTCATTGGTCGCCTGGGACAGAACCCTGCCCTCCTCATCCTTCAGCTGGAAGGTAAATTCACCGGCCTTCAGTTCCCGTCCTTTGAGCACCTTAGCCGCCCCCAGAGTTACGCTGGTGCCGGCAGGCTTATAGGTATTGCGGAAAATGATCTCCTCTGTCTGACCCTGGGCTCCGGCAGCCGTCCAGGTCACGGAGAGAGTTCCGTCTCCGTTGTCCGCGACCATGGCTGTCACCTGATAAGCGCCCTGATCGTAGGTCACTCCTCCCAACTCTCCCGCAGCCTCAGAAAGGGTGTATTCATAGCTTCCCGGCTTGTCAAAGGATATGCCGGAGAGAGCCACTGTTCCGTCGGCCGCGTTCTTTCCTGAGGACACCACGTTTCCGTTTGCATCCTTCAGCTGGAAGCTAAATTCGCCGTCCCGCAGCGCGCGGCCCTCCAGCTCCTTCCTGATGGTCAGAGCGCCGTCTCCGGTGGGCGTCACCGGATCAGTGGGCGTCACCCGGTAGGTGTTGGTGAAGGTAAAGTCCATGCCGTCCGCCGCGCCCGCGTCGCCGGTCTTGACCACGGAGAGCGTTCCGTCCCCGTTGTCCGTCACGGTTACGGTAATCGTCTTCACCGCGGCGTCATTGGTCACGCCGGGGACAGAGCCGGACTCTGTGATCGTATACGTGAAGGTCTTAGTGCGTTTCTCCATCCGGGGCTCAGCCTCCTGATCCAGGAGAACCACTCCGTTGGCCTCCCCGGTCTTAAGGGCCATCAGCTGCACAGTTGTGCCGCCGCTTTCCTCTCCCTGGGCCGCCGGAGTTCCTGCCTCGGCATCATTCGCCCCCTGGGCGCCGCCGGCGACCTCATCTCCGCCGTCAGCCTCTTCTTCGACAGCTGCTCCTCCGTCAGCTCCTTCTTCGGCAGCTGCTCCTCCGTCAGCGCCTTCTTCGGCGGAAGCTCCTCCGTTAGCTCCTTCGGCGGTTGCCCCGCCGTCTGCTCCTTCTTCGGCAGCCGCCCCGCCTTCTGCCTCTTCTCCAGCGGAGGCTCCGCCGGAAATCTGATCCTGAGCGTTCTCCGGGAGCTCAGCTCCCTCCTGGGACTCCTCATCGGGATTCTCCAAATCCTCAGTCTCTTCCTGATCCCCGTCAGCGCCGTCGTCGCCGAATACATTTTCCATGGTGTAGGTCACCCGGCCGAAGTCCACATTTTCCGCGGCATCATTGGTAACCTGCGTTTTCTCCGGCATAGGCGCTCCCGGGGAACCGGTGATACTGAAGGTAAACTTGCCTGTGATATCGGGGGCATTGTCGCCGGACTCCACATCCAGAACCTTTCCTCCCTTTAACACAGTATCTACCTGCTGGCCCTTTCCGTAAGCGTTCTCAAAGGCCAGACTGCTGCTTCCCTCCGGGTAAATTACTTCCACAGAGAGCTTTCCTGCCCGGTTGTCTGTGATCTTCACCGTGATGGAGAAGCTGTCCACAATGGCTGTGATTCCCTCCTCAGCTAATCCGGCGGTATCCTCCGCCACAATGTAGCTGTAGGTGTAGACATCCGCCTCGCCGGTGGTATCCAGGACAGCCAGGCCCTGGGCCACATCGCTGTTGAGGCTCTCGGTGGTGTACCGGATAGCGCCGAAGGCGATATTTCCCGCGGCACTGTTGGTGCCGGTGGCCAGAGGCTGCCTGCTGCTGTCCTTGGCGTTATATACCTTGAAGGCAAACTGTCCCTCAGACAGCTGGGAATTGGTCAGGGTCTTGGCGGCGCTGATCTTGGCCTCGCCGTCGCCGCCTAAGCTTACGCTTCCCGCGTCATAGCTGTTGGCAAATTCCAGAGTTACCGGAACTGCCGCCGCTCTTGTCCGGGTGGCGGTGTAGGTAGCCCTCAGCTCCCCATCCACGTAGGTGTCCACCCGGAGGGTTCCGTCGCTGTTGTCCGCCGTCTTGATTTCCACCGTGTAGCTCTTGCCGTCGTAGGTCACACCGTCTATGGTCTGGCCTCCGTTGGTCTCACCCACCGTGTAGGTGTACGTCTTGCCCGCGTCCTCCTTGGTGAAGGTCAGGCCCGTAACCGCCGCAACGGTCTCCGTCGCTGTGTTGCCCTCCAGGGCGGCTCCCTTGGTGGCAAAGGTCTTGCTGGCCGCTCCCAGCTTCTCCTGGGAGGCCGCATCCTTGGCAGTCATGGTGAAGGTAAACTCCTCCGCCTCAATGCGGCGTCCGGTCATGGTCTTCACAATCTGAATTCCGCCGGCCCCATCATAGCCCACCTGACCTGTACTGTAAATATTAGTAAAGGTTCCGTTCTCCACAGTAGCCGCAGCGGCAAACTTGCCTGTGGATACGCCCTCGGCTGTCTTGTCGGTGACAATTACGGTCACCGCAGCCTCGTTGGCGCTGTAATCTATACCGGGATTGTCGCCCCGGATCTCCGTCACCTTATAGATATAGGTGCCGGCCTGGGTGTAGGTGATGGCGCCAAAGTCAAACTTGGCCGTATCATTTCCGTCGGCATCCTGGCCGTCGGCAGCGCTCACTTCCTTAACGGTCTCTGCCGGCATGGGAACTTCGATGGCCTGGCCATCGGCTCCGGTACCGCTCACTCCCTCAATCTGGAAGGTAAAGGTATCGCCGTCCCATTTTTTGCCCTCCAACACCTTGGTGAAGGAGAAGTCAGCGGGAACGTCCGTGGACGCCTGGGCATTGTAGGTGTTGGCGAATGCCGCCTCTGCCTGACCGCCGGCCGTGATCGTTCCGGCGGCGGGCGCGGCTGCCGCCTTCGCGCCCTCTGTATCCTCCTGAGTTTCCTCTGCCACAGGCGCCGTCTGGGTATAGCCCTCGGGGATATTTATCTCCGTCACCCTGTAGGAAGCTCCCTCCGGCAGGCCCTGAATGGTAATCTTCTGGCCGTGCTTCAGGATGATCTCCCCTGTTCCGTGCTCTATGGTTCCCTGGGTGTCTCCCTGGTAGCTGTAGCTCTCAGTCAGCGGATTGCCCCCTTTGTCCTTCAGCTCAACGGCAAAGGTAAATTCTCTGGTCTCGTCGATGGTGGTTCCCTGGCCCTCCGTGAGGACGATCTCCTTGGAAATGGTCAGATCCCCGGTCTTGGTCTCCGTGGTGGCGGTGGTCGTCTTGATGGCCGGGTCGTCGCCCACCTGGATAACCGCCTGGTTGTCCAGGGCCTCCCCCAGAGCCTTCTCATTGACCGTGGCGGTAAAGGTCACGGTACCTGAGGTCTGGGGCTCCACACCGGAGAGCACCCAGGTAATGGTGCGGCTCTCCTCATTGTAGGTTCCGCCGTGGCTGGCGTCCCCATTGTAGGTCAAGCCTTCATGGAGCTTATCGGTGATCACGATGTCCGCCGCCTGATTCTTCGTGTTGGCATAGTCGATGGTGTAGGTCAGCTTGTCGCCCACCTGGGTGGTACCGCTCTCGGAGGTTACCTCCTTCTTGGGCACATCCACCGTCACCTGGTTGGTGGTCTTGGGATCATTGCCGCCCACCTGCACAGTGGCAGTGTTGGTGACCTTATCCACCGACGCGGCTTCCTCTGTGACAGTTACCTGGAAGGAAACCTCTCCCTGGGCTCCTGCCTCCTGCTGCCCCAGATCCCAGGTGATGGTTCCGCCCTCATTCACTCCGCCGTCGCTGATGCTTCCCTGAACCAGGGCTGTGCCCGCCGGAATTTTGTCGGTTACCGTCACCGTGGCCGCAGCCGCAACCCCGTGCTCATCCACCGCGTTGTTTACCCAGTGTACCGTGTAGGTCAGGGTGTCTCCCACGCCCACCAGCTGTCCGTTTACGTCGGTCTTAGCGCCGTCGGCCCCCGTCTTTTCCACGGTCTTCGTATCCTCCTGCACCCGGTAGGTGTTGGCAAATGCCGCTGCTTCCGCTGCTCCGGCAGCCGCGCTTCCGTCGTCCGCCAGAACCTTCGTCATCTGAGCGGTCACTGCCAGGGTTCCGTCGTGGTTATCCGCCACATGGACCGTTACTTTATACTTAGCCTGGGAGTAGGTCATTCCGTAGACATTTCCCGCTTCCTCCGTGATGGTGTACTCATAGGTCTTGTCCCGGCTTCCCATGCCGTACGTGATATTTCCAAAGTTTCCGATGGCCACACCCTCCGCCGCGTCATCCGCGGACAGGCTGATGGTCTTTGTATTTCCCTGGGCGTCAGCCGGCATGGGCGCGTTTTCCTCACCGGTCAGGGTGAAGGTAAAGTTATCGTTGGCTGTCCACTGTCCGTCCTCCCGGCCGGTCAGGGTCTTTTGCACCTGCAGGGCCTCTTCGCCCTTCAGCTCTACTTCCACGGCGCTGTACGCGTTGGTGAAGAGCGGATTATTTCCCTCCGCCTGCACATCCAGCTGTCCGTCGTAGCCCTTATCCGTCACGGTTACCGTGATGGTCTTGGCCTCGCCGTCGTAGGTCCAGCCCGCGGGCGCGCTGCCGGCGGCCTCATCCTCCGTCACCTGGAAGGTATAGGTGCCTGCCTTAGTGAAGGTGAGCTCTCCGAGCTTGGCTGCCTTGGTGTCGCCGTCCTCAAAGTTCTCGGCAATCTCCGCAGTCAGCTGGTCGAAGGCGGCCGTATTATCGCCCGTTCCCTTCAGCACGCCGGAGGCATCTCCGCCGGTGAGCCTCAGGGTAAAGTGGAAGTCATTGTCCGTGTAATGGCCGGTGACCTTCTTCTCCAGGCCCAGAGCCTGCGCTCCGGAAAGCTCCGCGGGCTTCGCTGCGTAGCTGTTGGTGAATGCCGCCGCGTCTGTCACCGCCCTGTCCTCATCTGTGAGGGCACGGCTGTTGTCATAGACCACCTGCTCAACAGACATGGTACCGTCGCCGTTATCCTTGACGGTCACCGTCACCCGTGCCTGGTGATCATCGCAGGTTACTCCGTCGATGGTTGCTCCCAGCTCCGCGATCTGGTAGACAAAATCCTTCTGCATCAGCGGTTTTCCGCTGCTGTCAACGCCCAGATCCGCCTTGGTAAAGGTAATGGCGCCAAAGGTCTCCCGGACCGCCGTTCCCGCGGCCGTTCCGCCCTGATTCTCAATGGTCACCAGGTTGTCCTGGGGCAGGGGGGCATTCGCGGTTATGGCTGTGAGCTCAAACTGGAAGGAATCTCCCTCCAGCCACTCCCGGCCGGTCATGGTTTTCTGTACGTCAATCAGGTCTTCGCCCTCCAGCTCCACCGCTCCCGGCTCATACACGTTGACGAAGTCCATGGTGCCTTCCACCGACAGCTGGGGCGTCACAGTGACTGTGCGCTTTAAGGCATTGCCCTCCAGACTGATTTCTACGGTCACCGTATATTCTCTCTGGTCGCTGGCCACATTGGCTGCCGCCGACTCCCGCTCAGATACCTTGTAAACATAGGTACCCGTATGGGTGTAGGTGATCTTTCCGGTATTGAACCGGTACGTATTTCCTGTCTGGCTCTGAGGCGTGATGGTTACGCTGTAGTCAAAGCCGTCCCCGGCTGCGTTGGTTTTCACCTCAGACAGCTGGCCTCCGGCGGCGGCGCCGTCAACCGCGGGAAGATCCGCAGCCTCCATGGGGCTTCCGTCCTCCTGGGTGGCTGTCATGGAAACGTCGAAGGTGAAGGTATCTCCTGCCTGGAAATCGCGGCCGGACAGGGTCTTGAAGATATTCTGATAGCCAGACACCTCATCCGCATTATAGATGTTGGTGAAATCCAGCTGATCCATATTTACCGGCACGTTGTCCTGGGCTCCCGGCATGATCTTCACCGCCGAGGGAGTCACGCTGAGGGTTCCCGTGGTCAAATCCTCGGTCACCACAAAGGTAACCGTGTAGGTGGAATTATCCTTGGTGATACCCGCAGGCATGGAATCACCCTCAAAAATATTGTACTGGTATGTACCTGCCTCGGTAAAGGTAATGGTGCCGAAATCATAGATACCCTGGTTGTTCTGGGTCTGCGTATTCTGCACCGTCACCACTGGCCGGCCCTCTTCATCCTCAATCACCGGCAGTCCCTCCGGCATGGGCGCCTGAGAGCTCTGACCGCGCATGATAAAGGTAAACTGTCCGTCGGCTAACTGATAGGAGCCGGAGTTGTCGTCAATGTATTTATGGCCTCCCAGCAGGGCGCTGCCGTCGCCGTAGGTCACCGGTGTGGCCTCGTAAGTATTTTCAAAGTTTTCATTTATGGCGGTCACTGTGGCCTCGAGCCTGCCGGTGACCGTATTGTCCCTTACGAAAATCGTGTAGGCGGCTGTCCCCGTGTCGTAGGTAACGCCATTCTTCACCGGACTATCGGCCGTTACGCCCTCCGGCAGAACCTCCTTCACCTGGAAGGTATAGGTGCCTGCCTGGTTTATGGTGATATTCCCAAAGCCAAAGGTCTCCGCCTCGCCCTCCGTCAGATTTGCGACGCTGGCCGCGGTATCGCCCATAGTCACTTTTCCGTCGGCCACCGCCTGGACGGTATCCCCGGTGGGCTCCAGGGTAAAGTCAAAGGTCTCATTTTCCAGGGAGTCTCGGCCCCAGAGAGTCTTGGTTCCTCTCAGTCCGTCATTTACGCCCACGGATACGCTCTGGGCCTTGTAGTTATTCACAAAGGACACCTTCACCGGCGCGTAATCTCCCGCGGCAGTATCCGCCGACGCCAGCTCAGTCTCTCCCTGCCAAACCTTAGTCACCGCATCCAGCGTACCGTCGCCGTTGTCGCGCACGGCGATGGTAACCGTGTACTGGTTAGGATCATTGGTCACACCGGGAATTGTATCCTGCCTCTCGGCCAGGGTAAAGCTGTAGGTCTGATCCGCATCGGCCTCCGTGAAGGTGAGTTTCTGCAGGATATGCATAACTTCCTCCACGCCGTCGCCCCGCTGCAGGGTATTTTTAAACTCACCGTTTTCCCCCGCCGCCCTCAGCTTCTCCCTGGAAGCCTCGTCATTGCCGGAGATGGTGAAGGTGAACTCATTGGGATTCATCATCCGCCCGTTCAGGGTCTTGCCCACCTGGATGCCGCCCTCGGCGCCGTAGTCCAGGGACGCCTCATAATCGTTCACCAGCTGAGCCTTATCCCCGTCGCTGTAGCCGGTGATGGCTGCGCTGAGGGTTCCGCCGTTGTCCGTAACGGTGATGGTAACCGTGTGATTTTTCCGGTCATAGGTCATTCCCTCTGTTCCGTCGGCGGGCAGAGGACTGCCGTTATGTCCGGTCTCCCGGACGCTGAAGACAAAGGTGCCCGGTTTGGTAAAGGTCATCTTGCCGAAGGAGAAATCCACCGCCGCGTTCTTTCGTCCGCCGGATACCTGGGCCTGATTATTCTCCAGAAGGATGCTTCCATTCGCAACGCCTGCTTTGGCCGCCTGGTCATAGGCCTCCAGGGTAAACTCGTAGGTCTCACCCTCCTTCATGTCCCGGCCCGTGAGCGTCTTGCTGCCCTGGACGGTCTGCTCTCCCTCCAGTACCGCGTCCGCCGGATCGTAGGTGTTGGCAAATACCGCCTGATCTGCGGCAATTCCCTGTCCCTGCTGATCCTTATAGGCCACGGCTGCCTGGACTTCGTTATCGCCGTTCACGCTGACGGTGATTTCCACCGTGTATTTAGCGCCGCTGTATACCATACCGTTGATGCCGGTGTTGACTTCCGTTATTTCATAGGTATAGGTGTCGCCGTCCATGGTATTGTCAAAGGTGATATCACCGACAGTGAAGACAGTTCCGGCGTTGCCGGCAGTGTAGACCCGGTTTGCTCCCGTCCCCGTGGTTCCCTGGGGCATGGGAGCCTCCGCTCCGTTGGCGCCCGTGGGTTTCAGCTGAATCTGGAACATGCCGTCAGCAATGGGCTTCTGGCCCGTGGTATCGGTATAGCTCTTTCCCGCTGACAGGCTGACTTCCGTGGAGGCCTCGTCAAAATCATTGGTAAATACCGCGGTCTTATCCTCCACCGGGGTTCCTCCCTGAATGGAGCCTCCCTGATCGTCGGTCAATTTTCTCATGGAGGAGGTCACTTCCATGGTGCCATCCTTCTGGTCGGTGACGGTCACCGTAACCTCGTAGGATGCCCCGGAGTAGCTCATTCCCGCCAAGCCTTGAGCGGGCTGTGCCTCGGTGATGGTGTAGGTGTAAGTGCCGGGTTTCGTGTACTCCACATCGCCAAAGTTAAAGTCGATCTGCTCTCCGGCCTTTGCACCATCCTGATCTCCGGAGAGGGTGACTGAAGCACTCTCGGGCATGGGCGTGCCTTCCTGGCTGGTGAGACGGAAGGTAAACGCATCCTTATCCATCCAATCTCTGCCTTCCAGCACCTTAGCGCCCTTGAAGATCTCTGCTCCCCGACCGGTGACAGGCTCAGCCGCATACGCGTTGGTAAACACGGCTTCCGCCACCTCTCCGGCTGCGATGGTTCCTGTTTCCCCTTCAGCGCTCTGGGTGTAGCCGGATTTCTCCGCCTCTGTGACGGTGTATGCGGCGCCTCCATCGAGCCCGTAGATATATAAGGTCTCTCCCGCCTTCAGCTGGCAGGTAGCCTGCCCCCCGGTAAAGGTAAGGGCAAAGCTCTCCCCCATCTCTCCCTGGGCGTTCTCCAGGGCCGCCTGGTATTCGCCCGCAGCTCCTGCCACCTGGATGGTGAAATCAAATTCCTCATCGGCGTAGTCGGCCTCGTCGAAGCCCTCGGCTGCCGTCACCTCCTTAGTCACGGCCAAGGCGCCCGGAAGCTCCACTTCCAGCTTTCCGTTATTTCCCAGGGCCACCTGAATATTGGTTCCGCTCCACTGGGGATTTACCACGTCAGCCGCCGTGCCTGTGGCATTACCATCCTTGGCGGTGTAGAAGTCGCCGATGCGGGTGTAGCGGGGAGTCCCTTTGGCAACGTAAAGATTTCCGCTCTGCCAATCCGTCTGCACGGTCTCCTGACCGCTGAGGGCAACGCCCTCCGATTTTTCTACCCCTGCTCCTGCCGCATCCTGCTCGTAGTAGGTGTGCTTGTAGTAGAGCTGATCTCCCCGGTCTGCCCATGTGGCCTGCTGGGTACATGCTTCATCCGTATACAGCGGTGTGTCCGCCGTGAAGTAATAGAAGGTATTTCCTGTGGAGGGGGTGAAGGAGGCGGTGGTGTCTCCGCGATTCTGGTTTGTCCCGCTCCAGTAGTTGGAGTAGAAGGACACCTTTCCCTCCTGGCTGTTGCTGCCGATATAGTTCTGCAGAGTCTCATCGGGATTGCCCAGGCTTTCCCGGGCGCTCTCCCTCAGGGCCACGTTGTAGAAGATACGGATGGGGTAAGCCGCCTTCACCTCCATGGCGGTGGAATCATTTTCCGTATCCACCTTGTAATTTCTCAGGGGGATCAGGGAGGCGGGAACCTGAACAGTTATGGTATCTCCGCTGCTTCCCTGCCCCTTCGTCACCGTAACCAGAAGGTTGGACAGATCGGCCGCCCCGTATATATCGTTGCCCTCCACTGTGCCGGAAAATGACCATTGCCCCTCATTGTAGCTGGCAGTAAAGGACTGATTGGCGTAGACCACCGTCATGGCGCTGCCCTCGGGCACCTCCATGTAATCACCCAGCCGGTCCGTGAAGGTGATATAGCCGTCACGGTCTTCCATTCCTTCCTGTACCTGGGTGGGGGATCCGGCTGCTATATCCTGTATATCCCCTGCAATCTCTTCAAAAATGGCGCTTAGCTCATCCGCGTCTGCGGCCACCTTGTAGTAGTCGCTGTCCTCCGCCCGGTCCCCTAAATTCGTATAGGTGCTTGCCTCGGGATAGTTGCTGGACACCCCGTGCATATAGGCATTGGTGTTGGTGGTAGTATCCGCGGCGTCTGCCCCGGCGAAGATACCGATGGAATAGATTAACGCGCCCTCATCCTTCATATTTTTAGCGCTGCTGATGGCCGCATTGGCGACTCTGCTCTCAAAGGAATTCCCACTGGTGGGCACTCCATCGGTAAAGAAAATCACCACTTTCTGGGCATTTTCCCTGCTGCTGTCTAAGGCATCCTCAGCTTCGCTCATTCCATAATCCGCCCGGGTAGCGCCATTTGCATTCAGCCCATTCACCGTATTCTTCAATGTCTGCGCATTGCTGCTGTCGCACACTGTCCAGCCAATCGCCTGATTAGCATTGGTTGAAAAAGATACTATGGACACCCGATGCTTGTTTTCTTCGGCGGTGATCCCTTCATTTGCCGTCACTGTGCTGTCGATAAACGCGCCAACCGCAGATCGAAGGGCCGCCATTTTTGTCTGACCGCTTCTCTCGTAAAACTGGATACGCCCAGCCCCATCATCATTGGCATTTCTCTTGGGATAGACTCGCTCACCATTTAATCTCCACTGATTCCCGTTCCTTTGAATTTGGACGTAGGAACCGTTCACCAGGGCATAATATGTAGGAGCCCACCAAGAAGTGCTGAGCTCGTCTTCATATACCTCAGAATATACATAGCTAAAATTATCTCCCATAGACCCGGACCGATCCAAAACCAGCACGATGTCCAACGGCTTGTCCGACACCGTAGTCAGGTTGGACGTGGAGGACAGGGCGGACAAGCCCACCAGGAAATCTGCGTCCGTATCCTTGTCAACGGTAATTCCCTGGGAAGTTCCTCCCGTCAGGGTAATCCCCGTGCTCTGGACAGTCTTGTCCGTCCAGATTCTTCCCACGTTCTGGGTGCTGTTCTGCAGATAGCCAGTCCAGCCGTTAATGGTAGATCCGTCTGTGGTGACGGTCTCATCGAGGGCCGCGTACGTCTCTGCTCCCCCGAAGATGCTCCCCAGGCCTTCTCTCAGCTTCTGCAGCTGCTCCTGGGCCTCGGCCTCCGTCAGGCTTTCCGCCCCACCGGAGGTGTTCTCCTGGGCCTGGGCTCTCACCTGACCGCCGGGTAAAATCCCAGCCATCATGGACAAGGCCAGAGCCAGAGCCGCCACCGCTGAGAGAAGCTTCCTGCGCTTTTTCCTTTCTGTAATTTTGGTGCTGCTGTTTTTCATTTCCCCTCTTCCTTTCCTCCGCATACTTTTCCTCTGTGCGGATTTCCCTGTTTTATGTTAAAGAATCATAATTCTGCATGTCCGCCTGTCCCGCCGGCCTCCAGGGTAGACCTCCGCAGAGGCTGCCCACCTGGGGCCCCGGATTTTCATAACAGAACATTAATTATGTTGTAGGGGGAAAAGTTGTGAGGGGATTTTGATAGGAAAGAAATAAGAAAAAAGACCTTATCAGAAGGTACCCTTTCTGGACAAGGACTAATTAGCATTTTTGACAGGTGGAAAATATTTCCATTTCCTTAGATTTATGTAAGTTATAGCTATTGACAAGCCCTGGGAGACGGACTAAAATAATTAATACTAGATTCATTTCTGCTTAACATCATATGTAAACTACAACATAATTAATGTTATGTTGTCCCTTCCAGCAAACCGATCTGTTCTATTTCCCTCCTCCATTTTTCAATACCGTCAGAGGCATAGATGCGGGTAACCTCCAGGCTGCTGTGGCCCAGTATATCCGCCAGAGTAATCAGATTCTTGGTTTTTGCGTAAAAGGATCGGGCAAAGAGATGCCGCAGATTGTGGGGAAATACCTTTCTTCCGCCGATGCCTGCGCACTTTGCCACCGCCTTCATTTCCCGCCAGATATTGGAGCGGTCCTTCTCCCGGCCGGACCTGGTGCAGAAAATCATACCGCTCTTGATCCCGTTTCTTCTTATATATAGAAGCAGTTTATTTTTCAGCAGCGCCGGCAGAATTACCATCCGGTACTTTCCTTTATTCCACACCTTGACAATACCGCTGCGCAGGTTTTCCACCCGAAAATATTTCAGCTCGCTGACCCGAATTCCCGTAGCGCACATGGTTTCCATGATCATGGCCAGCTGCTCCTTACCACAGTCCCGGGCTGTCCGCACCAACCGGCGAAATTCCTCCTTACCCAGGGCTTTCTGGGCGTGCTCCAAATCTATCCGCTGCACCCGCACCCGCTTCAGCCGCAGGCGCCCCAGCCCCATATAACCCAGGAATTGATTCAGGGCCACCAGCATAGAATTCACACTGCTGACCGAGTAGCCTTCCATGAGCCGTTCCTTATAGATGAGAAGCTTTTCTTTTGTTATCTCGCTTCCCTCCCCGGCAAAGGCAAAAAACTTCCGCACATCCCGCAGATACTTTTCCAGGGTAGCCGGGGCGTTCTCCCTTTCCAGCAGATACTCCTTGAAACCTACAAGCTGTGTCATTGCGATTGCTGTCTTATTTTCCATGTCTGCATTTCTCCTTTCACCTTTCCCTGTGCTTCCAGGAATTTGTTCCGTAATTTACAGTATAGTACAAAATGCGGGATCCTATACCTTGTGCTTTTTCTTCCATAGGCCAGTCAGGAAAACCTTTCTGGGTGAGAAAAAGCCTTGGGGCCGGCAGCAATGTCGCCGCCGACCCCAAGGTCTCTCTATTTGTACGCTAAAATTTTCTGCTTCCGCCGGAATGTACCCGGCCGCTGGATGAGGTATGTACAGTGGTTCGTCCGCCGCCTGGCCCTCCTCCGGGACCGGGTCCTCTCTTGCAGGGAATCCTTCTGGTGGTCACGAACTGATTTCTGAACTGATCCTCCCGCCGGGACAGCGCCACATGACCCAGCACCCGGAAGGGGTATTGATACAGATTATCCTTCAGCCTGTGCTGCCGGCGGATCACCAGCATACTGCAGGAACTCACCGCCGCAGCCGCCGCCACCGCGATCAGGGCCTCCACCCAGGTAATCCTCCTCTGCCGCACCAATTTCCCGGTCTCCGCGTCGTAGGTGTACTGGTCGTCGGGAACTCCGCTGGTCAGATAGCTGTTGACGCTGGAGAGCATACTCCGAAAGCAGGTATAATAATCTCCCCGGGACGCTCCCTCGTAGCCGGCGTCCAGCAGCTGTTCTCCCCGCTGGTCCGTCAGATACAGCATCATATCCCCGTAGGCAGAGTAGGCGATCTCCCGGTTGTCCATATCCACCAGCAGCAGAACCCCGCTGTTTTTGCCGGTGGTGCCATAGCCGTGATCGTCGAAAAAATCATCCGCGTACTCCTGGCTGGTTTTTCCCTGGGCGTCCCCTGTGGTCACCAGCACGAAATCCCGCTGCCATTTATCAGAGAGCTGCTGTACCTCTTCCTGCAGCCCCTCCTCCTCCAGGCTGTTAAAGAGATCCGCCTGGTCATAGAGATCGCCGCTGGCAGCCCAGGCAGCCACAGCTGTGAGCGCCAGGGTCAGAAGCCCCATCAGAAATCCCGCTGTCTTTTTCTTTCTCATATGAGGTACCCTCCGATCAAAAAGAGGATCAGCACCACCAGAGCCAACACTCCGGAGAAGGCTGCCGCCTTGGGCATATCCGTGGGAAGATCTCCGGCTGTTTTTCCGCTCTGGCCGTTCATGGCGTAATAATACAGGCGGTTGTCCTTTCCCCGGTAGGTCAGCACCCAGACCGGCAGCAGCAGATAGCGCCAGTCCTCCTCCAGAATATCCACCTCGGTGTTCTGGGGAGTCACGGAGGCGTATCCGCTGACCGTCTCCAGCAGCAGCTCCCGGGTGTAGCGCCGGCAGTCCTCCCGAAATTCTTCCCGGAAGCTTTCCCTCTCCATATCCCGCTTCTCCGCCTGGAATCCGGAGAGGTAGGCCATGGAAAAGGGCTGCACTTTCTCCAGGTCAAAGGGCTGCACCGCCTCCACCAGCATCCGGTTGGCCTTATGCAGGGCGTTTTTGGTCATATCCGGGAAATTCAGCTCCCCGGCTCTGGATATCTGGTATTTCTTAGTCTCTGTGTACTCAATGTCCCCCACTCTCCAGATACGCACATTGGTGGCCGCCGCCTCCATACTCCCCCGGAGGCTGCAGCCGCAGCTCCAGAAGGGGAAATAGACTCCCGTGAGCTTCTCCACCTGGTCCTTCCGATAGAAGCTTCTGGGCACAAAACGCCTGCCTTTTACAAATTTCTCAAAGGCCTCCAGGGCCTGCTCCCGCCCCACCTTGAAGGGGATGATGGCGTCCGGCAGGTACTCTCCCTCCAGACGGCCGGAGAGCACCACCGGGTTGTGGCAGTAATAGCAGAAGGTGGCCGCGGTGGTCTCCTCGGTCACAATCTGGGCCCCGCAGCTGGGGCAGGAATAGACCACCGCCGCCCCGGGCTGCTCCTGACCCTGCTGTTCCTGTCCCCGGTCCGGCTCCAACTGCTCCACCGCATCCTGGGAAAAATCCGACAGACAGTATTCACAGTGATAGCTCTGGCTCTCCGGGTCGAACTTCAGCTCTCCTCCGCAGTTGGGACATTTATACGTAATAACCGACATTGCTCACTCCAATCTAAGGACGGGGCTTGCCGCACTCCTGACAGAATTTTCCGCTGTTGACGGTTCCGCAGCTGCAGGTCCAGCTCCCGGCCTGGGGGCGGGGCTTACCGCAGTTTCCGCAGAACTTTCCCGTGTTGGCTGCGCCGCAGCTGCAAACCCAGCTCTGTCCCTGGGGCGCTCCTCCGGGCTGACCCTGAGCCGCTCCCTGGGGCGCTCCCCCGGGCTGACCCTGAACTGCTCCCTGGGGCGCTCCCCCGAAGGGCTGCTGGGTCTGCTGCATCTGGGCCATCTGCTGCATGTTGGCCGCGGAGGCGCTGTTCATAAAGCCTCCGGCCGCCTGCATTCCCATGCCCATGCCCATAAAGCCCGCCACGGCTCCGCCGCTGTTTCCCGCGGCCTTGCTCATGCTGTCGGCAATGGTGCTCTGCACATAGCCCTCCCGCACCAGGGGATCCCCCATCATGGCTCCCCGGTTGCGCATCTCAATGAGCCTCTTGGACTCCTCATCGTAGGAAATGCTGGCGATTCCCACCGCCTGAATCTCCATGCCCCGGTTACGCTTCCACTCCTCGTCCAGGGCGTCCGCCATGTACCGGGACAGCTCCCGGCCCTTGGAGGGCACGTAGGAGATCCGCTGTCCGTCCGCGGACATCTGGTTGATGGAGGCCTGAAGAGCCTCCAGGAACTCCGACAGGTACTGCTCGTTGATGTCCTGGATCTCCACCTGATCCCGGTCTCTGGGAACCGCCTCCACATAAAAGCGGATGGGATCCGTGATCCGGATGGAGTAGGTGCCATGGGCCCGCAGAAAGAGCTCCGCGTTGTAGAAATTGTCAAAATAGTTGATGGGATTTCTGGTGCCGAATTTGATCCCTTTGATTTCCTGGGTGTTGATATAGTACACCCGCTGGCTCAAGGGAGTGTCTCCGCCGAACTCAAACCGCTCGAAGGTCTCCTTAAGCGCATCCCCGAAGGACCCGGAAAACATAGAGGGCGAAGCAGAATCCTGCACGTTATAGTATCCGGGCTGGGCCGTGTAGTCCACGATCCGGCCGCCGTCCACCAGCAGCATAAACTGGTTGTCATACACATGAATCACGGAGCCGTTGGATACCACGTTCTCCGATCCCTTCTTGCCCGACTTGCGCACGCCCCGGGTCATCACCGTGGCGCCGCCCATCTGGGCGGGCTCGATCACCTCCAGCCACTGGTCTCCCAAACCGCCTCTCGCCGCGTCCAATGCCGCTTTTATCAGTCCCATAGCCGCCTCCTTTTTCTTATTTCTCCTCGTCCCTGAGGGCGATCCATTTCAGGTAAGCATTCATAAACAGATCAATGTTGCCGTCCATGACGCTGTCCACATTTCCGGTCTCACACTCTGTCCGGTGATCCTTCACCATGGTGTAGGGCTGCATCACATAAGAACGTATCTGATTGCCCCAGCCGATCTCTGTCACCTCACCCCGGATACCGGAGAGCTTCTCCGCATTCTCCTGCTGCTTCAGCATATACAGCTTGGCCTTGAGCATCTGCATGGCCTTATCCTTATTCTGGAACTGGGAGCGCTCGTTCTGGCACTGAACCACAATACCCGTGGGCAGGTGGGTGATACGGATGGCCGACGAAGTCTTGTTGATATGCTGGCCGCCGGCTCCGCTGGAACGGTAAGTGTCGATCCGCAGATCCTCATCCTTGATCTCCACATCCAGATCTTCCTCAATATCCGGCATCACGTCGCAGGACACGAAGGAGGTCTGCCGCTTGCCCGCGGCGTTGAAGGGGGAAATCCGCACCAGCCGGTGCACGCCCTTCTCGGATTTCAGATAGCCGTAGGCATTTTCTCCGTTCACCTGGAAGGTGACGGATTTCACGCCGGCCTCCTCCCCGTCCAGATAGTCGAGAATTTCCAGGCTGTAGCCCTTATTCTCCGCCCACCGGGTGTACATCCGGTACAGCATTCCGCACCAGTCGCAGGCCTCGGTTCCGCCGGCCCCGGCGTTAAGCTTCACGATGGCGTTGCACTTGTCGTACTCCCCGGACAGCAGGGTCTTGATGCGGATGGCCTCCAGGTCTCTCTCAAAGCTGTCCAAAAGCTCCTGGATCTCCGGGATCACCGAGGCGTCATTTTCCTCGTACCCCATCTCAATCAGGGTCTCCATATCCTCCTTCTGAGAAATCAGCTTCTCGTAGGTCTCCATATCGTCCTTGAGACTTTTCAGCTGCTTCGTCATCTCCTGAGCCCGCTCCGGATCATCCCAGAAGCCGGGGGCTTCCATCTCTCTCTCTAATTCCTGGATTCGTTTTTCTTTGTTAGCCAGGTCAAAGTGAATCCCTCACTTCCACCAATGGCCCCGCGTAGTTGTTTAAAATAAATTTAAACTGGTCTAACTCAACCACAGCTTCACCTTCTTTCTGAAATTTAAAGGGGCTGTCCCGTTAGCTAAATATTTCCACAGCCCCATTATTTTGTATTTTACCAAATCTCCGGGGAAAAAGCAAATATACCGGCCATAAAGGAGGGCGAACTGCCCGCTCTCCCGCCGGCCGGTATAAGGCTCACTGCTGAGCTTCCGTATTCAGGAAA
Source organism: Candidatus Egerieimonas intestinavium (assembly GCA_018711815.1). GTDB lineage: Bacteria > Bacillota > Clostridia > Lachnospirales > Lachnospiraceae > Egerieimonas > Egerieimonas intestinavium. The sequence goes on along the minus strand of DVHU01000031.1, from coordinate 19,442 downwards.
TCCTTCTTCCCTCTGGAGACCACCCCGATGGAGATATCGCAGTCGGCCACATGGCTCTCGTTGACCTCCAGGGCGTACTCAATGTGGACGTTCATCTCGTCCTCCCCCTGCTCCAGGTCTACCCGGGTGGCCGCAATCCCCATCTCCATGGTGCCAAAGGGCGTCTGGTAGTAGGAAATATTTTTCTTCTGCTCCTCAAAAACCATGTGCACGTTGGTGAGCCCCCGCTTGCGCAGCTCCACGCTGTGATTTTTGATCTTGATGAGGTTCTGGGTGTTCTCGGCAAATCCCTCCATCATCTCGTCGTACTTAATATAGTGGGTCCCGTTGCGAAAATAGTATTCTCCCATGCTGAATACCTCCACGGGCTCCGCTTCCTCCGCATGCTGATCCTGGGTCACCAGAAACTGAATCCCCCGGACCCGCACAACCACATCCTTTGTCATAATTCCCCTCTCTAATACTTTTCTATGTCGATCTGCTGCGTCCGCTCCACGTTGTAAGGCAGAATCGAGGTGGCAAACCGGGAAAACTTCTCCGCCGCATCGCTGACGAAGAACCGGTACGGAAATTCCTCGTCCTCGGTTCCGTCGCTGGTGAGCCCCTGCTCCCTGAGCAGCCGCTTCAGGGCCTGGGCCGTCTCGTAGGCCGGATTTACCAGGGTTACCCCTTCCCCCATGATCCGCCCCACCATGCTGCGCAGCAGCGGATAGTGGGTACAGCCCAGGATCAGGGTGTCGATGTCCTTCTCTTGGAGCTCCGCCAGATACCTTCTGGCCACCGCCTCAGTGATAGGATCCTTGATCCAGCCCTCCTCCACCAGGGAGACGAAGAGAGGGCAGGGCTTCCCAAATACGGAAACCTCCGGATCCATGTTCTGTATGTAGGTGCGGTAAATATGGCTGTTGATGGTGGCCTCGGTGCCGATGACGCCGATGCGCTTATTTCTTGTGGTCTCCACAGCCACCCGGGCTCCGGGACGAACCACTCCCACGATGGGGATATCCAGCTCCTTCTCAATGTCATCCAGGGCCAGAGCCGTGGCAGTATTGCAGGCCACCACGATAGCCTTCACTTCCTGGGTACGCAGGAAGCGGACAATCTGCCGGGAGTACCGCAGCACCGTCGCCTTGGACTTGGTGCCGTAGGGCACCCGGGCAGTGTCGCCAAAGTACACGATTTTCTCGTTGGGCAGGTTGCGCATGATCTCCCGGGCCACAGTCAATCCTCCCACACCGGAGTCAAAGACGCCGATGGGGGCCTGTTTGTCTATCTTCATGGCTATTTCTCCATTTCTCTCAGCTATCCGAGGCTGCTGCAGTCTGTGATCACTGGTATAGTCAGCCATTTGTGCACAGCCTGCAGCAGCCCTCTTATACAGGTTTATTCTAACCTGTCCGCCTGTAGAATTCAAGAAAAACCTTTTGGGCTCCAAATCTCCCTGCCTAAAACCACCGGAAGCCAAAGCTGAGCCTGTCATGGCCGGTCACCGCCCGGTATTCCTGGGGAGTCAGCACCTCCCGTAGTTTATCCTTGCTCTCCTCGGGCACCTGGCCCTCCAGGGTGCCCGCAAAGCAGAGTCCCGGAAAGAGCAGGCACCACCAGTTCTTCCCCCGGGCCTCCCCGATCCTCACCTGCAGAGCCCGGTAGGTTCCCTCCGGGAAAGTACAGTCCCCGTAGGACTTCTCCGGAAACCAGGCGTCGCAGACCCGCGCCTGAACCGGATAATCGTATCCCCTTTGGCGGATTTCCGCCTCCGCCCACTGCCTTATCTGCTCCAGATTATCCTCCACCAGGGCCACGCTTTCTTCTACAGTGGCGCAGTCTGTCAGCAGGCCGGACAGCTTCTCCACCAGCACATCCTTTACCTGCAGCTTCAGCTGCTGATCCTCCTGGCCGTCGCTGTTGGCCAGCACGTGGAACCGGAGCACCTCCCCGGCAATACCCTGCTGTATTTCCTGAAGACTCTCCCCGCAGGCGGGCACCCTAAGAAGAACCGCTCCCAGAATCAACGCCGCCGCCAGGAGAATCCCTCCCCGGGCGCGCCTTTTTCTCTTCTGTCCGGGGCAGCGCCCCCGGTAAAGCTCTATCCTCCGGAAATTCCTGTCTCCCATGCGGGTCCCTCCTGTCTCGTTATTCTCTGTCAGAAGTTTTCCCAGGGAGGGGACTCTTTAATCAGGGGTTTTCCACCGCCGCCGGCCCTTTTTCCCCAAAGCCGTCTTCCCAATCAGGAGTTTTCCACCACCGGCAGACCGTTTTCCCCCAGGACTGCCCGGGGAAGGGCTGGCAGGCTCCCGTCCCGGTACCAGGCGCTGTACACCTCCTGGAGAGTGACGCCCTTCTCCCCCTGATCCGCGGGCCGGTTCTCATAGATTCCCACCAGATACTCCCCCAGGGATTCCAGAACCGTACCGTCCAGCTCCATCAGGGCCCCGGGATCAGGGCAGGAAAAGACGTAGCAGCCGCTGCCCAGCATCCGGTTCTCTTCCATCTCTTCCAGGGCCTGGGCCAGCTTCTCCCGGTCTTCCTGAAGAGTCTCCCCCAGGAGAACCGCCTGCACATGGCCGGTATCCAGGTAATACTGCTGGCTCCTGTGGTAAGCCCGGCGCACCGCCTCCAGGCTCTCCCCCCGGAAGGCCAGCCTTTCCGCCGAATCGCCCTCCGGCTCCTTGCCCTGGCCCGTCACCGCCGAGAGCCTGGCCATCCCGTAGCGCACCTCGTACTCTCCCTCCCGGAGATCTAAACTCACTGCCAGCGGGTAGGCCCGTTTTTCCGGCTCCACCCCGCAGCCCGCCATCAGCGTCATCAAAATACAGAAAATTCCCAGCGCCCTTCTCATCCCTCTCTCCTTCCCATCAGGCTCATTCCCAGGGAGAAGGCCAGCAGCACCGGCGCTCCTACCCGGGTCAGCAAGAGCAGATAATTTTCTCCCAGACTACTCCCGGTGACTGCCGGCAGCGCCAGAAAGCCTGTGATCGCCAGCACGGGAATCCTGCCGTGGGGCAGCTTGAACCTCTCCAGGATATCCCCGGCGTAAAAAAGCAGGCTCCCCACCGCGAACAAAAGACTCAGCATAAGAACGGTGATCCACAGGATGTCCAGGCGCTGCAGGAAACCTCCCGGAAGGCTGGTTCCCCCCATCAGATCGGCCATGGGAAATTCCTTGTACCGGATTCCCTCCTGGCCAAATACCGCCCGAAGCAGCAGCAGGCTGGCTCCCAAAAATAGAAAAATCGTTCCCATGGACCAGCGCAGCCTTCCCGCCGCCCCGGCATAGCGGTCAACCCTCCCCAGCAGGAAGGGCATGACCCCCACCAGGGACACCAGGGAAAATACCAGCCAGCCCTTCTCCAAAATCCCCCGGGCCGTCACCTCCTCCGCCTCCATCAGGTAGCTGCTGTCCCCCTGGAAGAGGGCCAGGAGGAAAAAGAGCAGGAGGGCGGCGGCGATTATGGGAAAGAGGGCCTCCCCCAGACGTCCCCGGCGCTGCACATCCCGGCCGGTGCCCAGGGCCGCCACCGCCAAAAGCAGCAGAATCAGAAGGTTTTCATCGGCTCCCTCCACCAGGTAGCGGGAGCCTATCTTCCCCATCTGCTGCAGCAGCCAGGCCGCCGTCACGGTGAGAATCAGCCCATAGAGAACCGCGATCAGGACCCCCGCCGCTTTGCCGGCGGTCCGCCGGGGATCCCGGCAAGGGCCCGCCAGGCGCATGAGGAAAAACAGGTAGAGACAGAATCCCGCATACCCGATCATCAGTCCGAAAATCCCCTCCCGTCCGGCAAAGCCCTCCTGCCCCGGCACCACCAGGAGGAGGACTCCCCCGAAGGAGAGCATCAGCTGAAGAGCCAGCTGTCTCTTGGAAATTCTTCCATTATCCGCGAACATCCTGTTTCCCCCTTTCCCGGAGCCGGATCCTCTGCTGTCTTCTGGCAAAGACAGGCCGATAGCGCATCCGCCAGATCGGCGCCCGGAATATCTTATCTCCCTCCGCCCGGTTGTGCTCCGCTTCCATGGACACAAAAGGCATCAGATAGGGGATCCGAAAGCTGGTGAGGCTGGCCAGGTGCCCCAGCAGCAGGTAGAGGCCCGCGGCGATTCCCAGCATGCCGAAGAATCCTCCCGCCAGGATAAAACCGAATTTCAGCAGCCGGAAGGGAGCGGCGAATTCCTCGCTGGGAATGGCGAAGGCCCCCAGGGCGCTGGCCGCCACCACCACCACGGTGATGGGGCTCACCAGGTTGGCGCTCACCGCCGCGTCCCCGATGATGAGGCCTCCCACGATGCCGATGGTTCCGCTGAGCATCCCCGGCATTCGTATTCCCGCCTCCCGAATCAGCTCAAAGGCCAGCTCCATGAAGAGGATTTCCACCAGGCTGGGGAAGGGCACGCCCCGGCGGGCCTCAGCCACGGAGAGCACCAGCTGGGTGGGCAGAATCTGGGTGTGGAAATTAATCACCGCCAGGTACAGGCCAGACAGCAGCAGGGCCGTGGCCATAGCCACATAGCGCATGGCCCGCTGGAATCCGGCGATGGCAAATCTCTGGTACTGATCCTCGCTGGACTTCATAAAATCTGAGAAAGTGGCGGGCAGAATCAATGCCTCCGGGGAATTGTCCGCCAGAACCACCACTCTGCCGTTTAGCACTGCCTGGGCCGCCCGGTCGGGCCTCTCGGTGGTCTGGTACTGGGGGAAAGGCGTCATCCAGCTCTTTTCCGTCAGCTGCTCCAGCACCCCCGAATCCAGCACCCCGTCTATGGAGAAGCTCTTGAGCCTACGGTCGATGGCCTCCACCACCCCGGGATAGGCCAACTCCTCCATGTATACCAGGGCGACCACCGTATCAGAGCGCTCCCCCAGGAACATCTCCTTCACCTTCAGGTCTGTGCTGCGTACCCTTTTCCTGATCAGGGCGGAATTGATCTTTACCGAGTCCGACATACCCTCGTTGGAGCCCCGCAGCACTTTCTCCGTCTCCGCCTTGGACACGCCCTTGTTGGCGTACCCCTTGGAGGAAATTTTCAGAGCCCGGTCATAGTCCTCCAGAAAGAGCACAGCGTTTCCGGCCAGCATAGCCCTCCGGGCGTCTTCCAGGGAAACCAGCTCCTGCACATCGGAAATACCCAGGCTGTTGTCCCGGATAGCCTGATATACCTCCTGGGCAGGCATCTCCCAGAGTCGGTTGACCATCTGCCCCAGCAGGGAATTTTCCAGCATCACGTTGTCCACCGCTGTCTCAATATAGATCATCAGGCAGGAAAGCTTTGCCTCCCTCCCCAGCTTCATCTTCCGAAATTTGATATCGTCGCAGTCCCTGCACTGCTCCCGCATCCAGCTCTCATTTTTCCACAGCTGCCGGGAAACCGGCTGTTTTTCCTTCATCTTCCTCACCTGGCCTTTCTGAAAGTTCATAGGAACAAAAAAGGATGCCTTTTCAGACATCCTCTAGGATATACGCTTTTTCCAATTTTATACATGATCCTTCAGAGACCGGGCGATGGACTGCTGCTGATTCATGATATGCTGGCGAATGCAGGATCTGGCCTTCTCCCCGTCCCGGGCAGCTATCGCCTGATAAATGTCCCGGTGTTCCTGCAGGAGGGTTCCCCGGGTTCTGCTGTCCTTCAGATACTCCACCCGATAGCGGTACATCTGCTCCCGCACGTTGTTGATAATCTGATTCAGCCGCCGGTTGTCCGTGGCCCGGTAGATAATCTCGTGAAAATCCACGTCCGCCTGGGCCAGGGCGGTCACGTCGTCGGTGGCCAGAAGCCGCTCGATTTCCAATAGTGCCCTCTTTAACTCCGCCAACTGCTCCTGGGTGATTCGCTTGCAGGCAAACTGCATGGCCAGCTCCTCCAAGCCCAGCCGCACTTCCAGCACGTCATTTAAGTCCTTCATGGTAATCTGAGCTACCTGGGCTCCCTTGCGGGGAATCATAATGACCAGGCCCTCCTGCTCCAGCATGCGGATAGCTTCCCGCACCGGGGTTCTGCTGACCCCCAGCTTATTGGCCAGAGCGATCTCCATCAGCCGCTCGCCGGGCTTTAACTCCCCCCGCAGGATAGCCTTTCGCAGAGTCTGGAACACCACATCCCGCAGGGGCAGATACTCGTCCATTGTCATTTGAAATTCACTTGTCATTGGTTCCTCCTCCCTTGTTATAGGGCGTTGTCAGAAAGACCTGCTTGGCCAGGCGCCCCCGCCTCAGACGGAAGCAGGCCTCCTTGGCCTTGGTATAGTCGTCGAAAATGCCAAATACGGTGGGACCGCTTCCGCTCATCAGGGCCTGAATGGCTCCGGCCTGAAGCATCTGCTCCTTAATCTGCCGGATCACCGGGTACGCCGGGATAGTCACTGTCTCCAGCACATTTCCCATAGAGACGCACATGGATTTCAGATCTCCAGCCTGAAGCCCCTGCAGCAGCCCATCCATGTCCGGGTGCTCTTCTAATTCATTGGCCTTCAGATTGCCGTAGACAAAGCGGGTGGACACGCTGATGCCAGGCTTGCCGATGAGGATCCAGCAGTCCGGCATGGGCGGCAGAGGCGTCAGCTTTTCCCCGATCCCCTCGGCCAGCGCCGTTCCCCGGAGAATACAGTAGGGCACGTCGGCTCCGATCTTTACGCCCCGCTCCATCAGCTCCTCCTGGGAGAGGCCCAGGTGGAAGATGCGGTTCACCCCCACCATGGCTGCGGCCGCGTCGGAGCTCCCTCCGGCCATCCCCGCAGCCACCGGAATGAATTTCTCCAGGCGGATGTCAAGGCCATCCTTCACCTGAAATTCCTCCATCAGAAGCTGGGCGGCCCGGTATACCAGGTTGCCGTCGCCGGTGGGCAGGTAGGGCCGGTTGGTCTGGAGCCTTATTCCGGCCCTGGAGCTGCGCTTCAGCTCCAGCTGATCATACATCCGTATGGTCTGCATAACCATGCGGACTTCATGATAGCCGTCCTCTCTCTTTCTCAGCACATCCAGTCCCAGATTGATCTTTGCCAGCGCCCGTAATCTCATAGTTTCCCCCGTATTTTCTCACTTTTCAGAAGATTTTGTATTATCGTGTATTTTGTATATTGTATTCATATTAGTACAATTTGATTATACATGAGCGGGGAGGGAAATGCAAGCCTCAACAGCCGGTAACATTTTTCACCACCAGCAGGGGTTCTCCGGGCGTAAGGTTTTCCCCCTCCAGGCCGTTGAGTTCCCGGATTTCCTCCAGGCTGGTGTAAAACCGCTTCGCCACATCCCAGAGGGTGTCCTCCGGCTGAACCACGTAGCAGACAATCCCCGGTAGCTCCTGAATCTTCTTCCGATCCAGAGCCGTCTCGGTGATCTCGGAAATCACCTGCTCCCGCTGCTGCCTCAGCACCAGAGCATTGAGATTGATAACTGCCTTCACCTCCAGCTGACTGCTGTCCGCCATATTGGTGGAAAGCTGCTCCAGATCCGTGCGCAGATGGTAGACGCAGTCCCGGCCAATGCCCGCCGCCTCGATCAGATGGCTGAAGGGGATGGCCTCCTCCATGGAGTAGAAGGGCATGGCGTCATCTGTGATGATGTAGAGAACCCTCACCAGGACAATTCCCTCCACCTGGATTCCCTTCTCCACCACCCGGGCCTGATCCACCCGTATGTCGCCGCTGCTGTGGCAGACCTGGAGAATTTTTCCCTGGCTTCCCTGAACCGTCACCCGCTCCTGCAGCCGGCACTTGGAGTCATTGCGGATCAGCAGGGAGGAGAGCACGTGCTCCTGGGTGATGGGTCTGCACTCCTTCTGGGGCGTGTATACGTCCTGGAGAATGCTCATGGACTCTTCCCGGTAAAATTTCATATCCAGCTCCAGCACCAGATCCGCCTGGATAATCCGCTCCTCCCCGTCGGCGTCCGGCTGGATTTCCAGGGCCGCCTGCTGCATCTGGGCCTCAATATGGGGAATCAGCTCCTGGCGGCAGCCATTGCAGGCCACTTCCCCGGAGAAGGGGATGGCCTGCTCCACCCACTGGAGCGGATGATCCTCATCATCCCCGGCGTAGAGCACAAACAGGAAAAGCTCTCCCTTGATCAGCACCTGATCCTGATCCGGCCTCATATCCAGGGCCCGCAGCTGGGCGTCCCTCCAGAGAATCCGGTGGATGTTAGGCTTGTTGGAGGGCAGTACCATCTCCTCTTTTCTGCGCATGGTATCTTTTTTATGTACGCACAGGGAGAGGACCTGCAGCTCCTTTTTCTTTACGGAGATTCCCTCCTGATCCTTCAGATCTGTGGGGACAGCCACGTCCTCCAGCTCATCCACCCCTGCCCGGAAGCTGATGAGGGCTTTGATATTGAGCTTGCGGGAATGAATCAGCCGGATGGTCAGATCCTCGATCTCCCATTTCAGGCAGACCTTATCTCCGCTCTCCAGCCCCTCCAGGTAAAGAGTCTCCTGAATCCCGATCCGTCCCTCCAGGCTGTGTACCCGGTGGGCCTCGTCGTCCGCCACATAGAGCAGACGGAAAACCAGCCCTCCCTTGATGGCCGCGTTTCCCGCATTGATCTGAACCTCCTCGATGACCACTTCCCCGTCTTTTTGTATCATCCGGCCCACATCAGGACAGCTGTCCGGCACATTGTAATCTTCATCAAAGGTCACCTGGTTCATGGCTTCGCTCTTGGTCCGCAGCATATGCAGATTCTTTTTAATCAGTTCCACACCCATTCCCTCTCTTCTTTGCATTTTTCTTTTAGTCTATGAGCTGTCCCCCTGAAATATGCCTGGGCTTTTCCTTATATTGGCTATTCAAAGACCACCGGCAGATCCCGGTACTGGGTCTTGACCACCAGGTAGGGGCAGGAAACTCCGCCCTTTTGCTGCTCCTTGGTCTGGGGCCCCAAAAGCTCCGTGGAAAAATAGATGGCGTCCTCCGTGGCCGCCAGCTTTTTCACCTGGATGCTAAAGCCGCCGCTGTTCTGCTGGCCGTAGCCCTGCAGCAGATAGAGGTAGCCGTCGCTCTGATAAGACATCTGGAAGGGCTCCGCCTTCTTAGTCTCCAGAATCTCCTCCACCGCCTCCGGCAGATCCTCCTCTTTTACTACCGTAAAGTCCAGGGCCTCCTCCTTCTCGCTGTCCAGATTTTTCCAGCCGCAGCCTGCCAGCGCCCCGGCCAGAAGCAGGATCAGCAGAACCTGTTTTGCTCTTTCCATCCGTTCTCACTCCTGTGCAACTTGTCATTCTATATGTATGGCCCGCTGAAAATTATATTCTTGCAACTATCCTTCTTTTTCGTTATAATGTTTTCATTGAGTAATTTCATTATACCGTTTGGTAAAGAAAGCAGGTTGTCATGATTCGATTTATTACTGTGTGTATTATCGTGGTGGGCTTTTTGCTGGTGTTCATCCCGGTCATGCTGGCGGAGTGGGTGCTGGGGAAGTTTGCTCCCAACAAAAAGGCCATCAGCTCCCTTCGCATTGTCCAGGGGACCTTTAAGCTGATTTTAAAAATAACCGGAGTGGAGACCGTCGTCATCGGAGAGGAAAATGTCCCCACGGACACAGCTGTCCTCTATGTAGGCAATCACCGGAGCTTTTTTGATATTCTGCTGACCTACTCCCGCTGTCCCCGGCTCACCGGCTACGTGGCCAAAAAGGAGATGGAGAAAATCCCTCTGCTCTCCACCTGGATGCGGTATCTGCACTGTCTTTTCCTGGACCGGAAGGATATCAAGGAGGGGCTGAAGACCATTCTTTTGGGGATTGAAAAGATGAAGTCCGGCATTTCCATCTGTATCTTCCCCGAAGGCACCAGAAACAAGGGGGATAATGAGCTGGAGCTTCTCCCCTTCCATGAAGGAAGCTTTAAGCTGGCCACCAAGAGCGGCTGCCCCATCATCCCCATAGCCATGAACAACACCGCTGAAATTTTTGAGGCCCATTTCCCGAAAATCACCAAGACCAAGGTGGTCATCGAGTACGGCGCCCCCATCTACCCGGAACAGCTCTCCCGGCAGGAGCAAAAGCGCCTGGGCCAGTACGTGCAGGGCAAAATTCTGGAGATGCTGGTAAAAAATCAGGAGCTGGTAAAGAAATAAATCCATTGAAAAAGGAGAGAAAAGCCATTCAAATTCTGATGGCTTTTCTCTCCTTTTTTTACCGGAATTACAGAATATCAATATACTCCCCGGCCAAAGCCTTATTCATGCTGCGGACTGCGCAGAACTTCCCGCACATGCTGCAGGTGTCGCTGTGGTCGTCCTCGGGGCTTCTGCTGTCCCGGATGGCCCGGGCGGTGTCCGGATCCAGGGCGCAGGCAAACTGCTCCTCCCAGTCCAGCTTCCGGCGAGCCCTGGCCATGCGGTCGTCAATCTCCCGGGCCCCCGGTATTCCCTTGGCAATGTCAGCCGCATGAGCGGCGATCTTAGAGGCGATAATCCCCTGCTTTACATCCTCCAGGTTGGGCAGGGCCAGATGCTCCGCCGGAGTCACATAGCAGAGAAATGCCGCTCCGCTCATGGCGGCCACCGCGCCCCCGATGGCCCCGGTGATGTGATCGTAGCCCGGAGCGATGTCTGTCACCAGGGGCCCCAGCACGTAGAAGGGCGCGCCCATGCAGATGCTCTTTTGCACCTCCATGTTGGCAGCCACCTGATTCAAGGGCACATGGCCGGGCCCCTCCACCATCACCTGCACATTGCGCTCCCAGGCTCTCTTGGTCAATTCTCCCAGACGCACCAGCTCCTCGATCTGGCACACGTCTGTGGCGTCCGCCAGGCAGCCCGGCCGGCAGGCGTCCCCCAGGGAGATAGTCACGTCATACTCCTGGCAAATCTCCAGAATATCGTCAAAATACTCATAGAAGGGATTCTCCTGGCCGGTCATGCTCATCCAGGCAAAAACCAGGCTGCCGCCCCGGCTGACAATATTCATTTCCCGCTTGTGCTTCTTGATCTGCTCAATGGTTTTTCTGGTGATCCCACAGTGCAGAGTCACAAAATCCACGCCGTCCTGGGCGTGCATCCGAATCACCTCAAGGAAATCCTGGGCAGTAAGCTCCGCCAGATCCCGCTGGTAGTGGATTACGCTGTCGTACACGGGCACTGTGCCGATCATGGCCGGGCACTCCCGGGTGAGCTTCTGCCGGAAGGGCTGGGTATCCCCGTGGCTGGACAGATCCATGATGGCCTCGGCTCCCAGACGCACAGCGCTCATGACTTTTTCCATCTCCACATCATAATCCTTGCAGTCCCTGGAGACTCCCAGGTTCACGTTGACCTTGGTGCGCAGCATGCTGCCCACCCCCTGGGGATCCAGGCAGGTATGATTTTTATTGGCACAGATGACCACCTGTCCCTTGGCCACCAGCTGCATCAGCTGCTCCAGAGGCATATGCTCCTTCTGGGCCACCGCCTCCATCTGGGGTGTGGCTATTCCTTTTCTTGCTGCATCCATCTGCGTAGTATAAGCTCTCATCTGTCTTTTCTCCTCTCTTTTTTCAGATACCTTTTACGGCAAACGCATGGTTCAAAGGGCCTGAGCCCTTGCCCAAATCCAGTCCGGCTTTTAACGCCCCGGACAAATATTTCTTGGCCCGGCACACCGCCTCCCAGAGGGAGCAGCCCAGAGCCAGATTGCTGGCTATGGCGCTGGATAAGGTACAGCCGGTGCCGTGGGTATTGGGGTTGTCAATTCTCTCCCCGGGAATCCACAGGGCTTCTCCCTGCAGGTACAGGAGATCATCGGCGTCCCGGCTCCGATGTCCCCCCTTGCAGAGCACCGCGCAGCCCCACCGCTGCTGCAGCTGGCAGGCCGCCTGCTCCATGTCCTCCCGATTCCGGATCGGCCTACCAGTGAGGATTTCCGTCTCCGGAATGTTGGGGGTAATCAGCTCCGCCAGGGGAAATAACTCCTCCTGCAGTATCCGGGCGGTCTCCTGCCGCACAAGGCTGTCGCCGCTGCTGGCCGCCATCACCGGATCCACCACCACATGTCCGGCCCCATATTTCTTGAGCTTTTCCGCCGTAACTTTAACTAACTCCCCGCCGGAAATCATCCCGATTTTCACTGCGTCCGGCACAATATCCGTGAAAATGCAGTCCAGCTGCTGCGCCAAAAATTCCGGAGATACCTCCAAAATCCCGCACACTCCCGTGGTATTTTGGGCCGTCAGGGCCGTTACCGCGCTCATGGCGTACACCCCGTGAACCGTCATGGTCTTAATGTCCGCTTGGATGCCGGCGCCTCCGCTGGAATCACTTCCGGCGATTGTCAATGCTGTTTTCATCTGTTTCTCCTTTCAAACAACACGATTTTCTATAGCGGCCGAAAGTGGTGCCCCCAATCTGCCGCTGTCCCCTGCTTAAGCGTTTATCTCGTTCAGCAGGATTTCCGCTTCCCTTTGGGGATCCTCCGCCCCAAAGAGTGCGCTCACCACCGCGGCTCCCGCAAGGCCCATCCCGGAGAGCCGGGCTATATTATCTCTGTTGATGCCGCCGATGGCCACCACGGGAATAGACACAGCGCCGCAGATACGCTCCAGCTCCTCCAGGGGCAAATGTCCGGCATCCCGCTTGGTGACGCTGCCGAACACAGCGCCGCAGCCCATGTAATCTGCCCCCGCCTCCTGAGCTTTTCGGGCCTCCGCCACACTGTGGGCGCTGCCTCCGATCAGGAAGGAATCTCCCAGCATTTCCCTGGCTCTCTCAATGGCCATATCCGCCTGGCCCACGTGAACTCCGGAAGCTCCCACCTCCAGCACCAGCTGAGGATAGTCGTTGATAATAAAGAGGGCTCCATAGCGGTCGCAGAGCTCCTTCAGCCGGTATGCCTCCTCCCGGACAAATCCCATATCTGCCTGCTTTTCCCGCAGCTGAACGCAGCCCACGCCAGCCTGAAGCACCTGCTCCACCGTCTCCGAGAGGCTTCTTCCCGGCGGAAGGCAGCTGCGGTCGGTCACTGCGTAAAGTCTCAATTTTTCCCGGTTAAGCTTCATTCTTGTACCTCCTCGGTTATCTTTTCCCAGCACAGCTGACCCACCGCGTCAAAGAGTCCCGTGTGAAAGGCTCCCAGCTTCATGCTATTTTCTCCCGCCCAAAGTCCTGCCAGCCGGGCGCCCTCCTTCCAGAGACATCCCGCCCCGCAGGCTGCCTCGTAAGGGGCGAGTCCCGCCCCGCAGAGCAGAGCGCAGAGGGCCGACAGCATACAGCCGCTGCCGGTGATCTTGGCCGTCCGCCCGTCTCCGCCCTGGAGCCGCGCCCACTGCTTCCCGTCGGACACCAGATCTGTCTCCCCGCTGACCAGAGCTGTGCAGCCGTACCTCCGGGCCAGAGCTTCCGCCAGCCTCCGCTGGCCGTCCCCGGCCAGGCGAAGTCCGCTCTCCACCCCGGAGGGCTTTAGCCCTCTCTTTTCGCTGTGCAGCTTCCAGGCCTCCTCTCCCCCCTGGGGGGCCTCCTCCAGCAGGGCCGCGGCTTCCCCCTGGTTGCAGCGGATCACCGACACCCTCACCCGGCTCAGAAGGCTGCGAAGAGCCTCCCGGCGGAAGCGGCTGGCTCCTGCCCCCACCGGATCCAGAACCACCGGAAGACCCAGCTGGTTGGCCCTCTGCCCTGCCAGAATCCAGACCTTCAGCTTTTCCTCATCCGGCACCCCGGTATTCAGGAGAAGTCCCTGGCATTGGCTGACGATCTCCTGCACCTCCCGGACATCCTGGGCCATGATAGCGCTCCCTCCGGCAGCCAGCAGCAGATTCGCCACATCCTGCATGGTGACCGGGTTGGTCAGGCAGTGGATTCTGGGGGAGCGCTCCCTCACCCTTCGGAGGGCTTCTGTCAATTTCTCCGGGCTGCTCATCTGTGGGCCCCTCCCAGCTGCTGAATGGCGCCGCTGTGCTCCAGCACCCTCACCAGAGCATAGGCCAGTATACTGCCGGCCACCGTGGAAATCATGAAGGGAATCACATAGATGAACAGACCCGCAGGCTCTGCTCCCATCAAGAACTTGGCCACCGGATAGGCCGCCAGTCCCCCTAAAAAGCTTGTACCCAGGGCCTCAGCCGCGCAGGTGGCTCCCAGACTTCTAAAGCTTCTGTACATCACTCCGCAGCAGAGAGCCCCCACCATGCTGCCCGGGAAGGCCATCAGGCTTCCCAGGCCCATGAGCACCCGCAGCAAACTGGCGCAGAAGGCGATTCCCGTCCCCCACAGGGGCCCCAGGGTCACCGCCGCCAGGATGTTCACCATATGCTGTACCGGGGCGCATTTGCTGCCCGCCACGGGAAAGCTTATGAGGCTCCCCACCACCGCCAGAGCCGTCAGCACCCCAGCCAGGGCTAATTTTCTCGTTCCATCCTTCTGTCTCATTTTCATTCTCCTTTCCTGAGACCAGCCTGATCACCGCCTTACCCATACGTAAAAAGAATTCTGCTTTGCAGGATTCTCCGCCTGCGGCGGGTCGCTTTAGCGACATAACTCCTCGCTGCCGCAGTTCACTCCTGCCCGGAGGGCTTTTTATTCTAGTGGGAAATTCAGAGGAATTTCCTGCTAAAACAAAAAAGGGCTGTCGCATCAGCCAATGCGACAGCCCCCTAAATCACCTCTTTCCCGGCTCCCCGGAAAAGAAAAAGTGAGAAATATGCCAGGATATCTCTCACTTATGGTTCGGTATCACTCCCTACGTTGGCATTATCCAAATCAGGTTGCGGGTCGAAGCGACTTAGCTTCCTCTCAGCCGACTGACGGTCAGCTCCCCGGTCTCGATGATGAAATTTTTATCTTTCCCTTCGGCCTTTTCGCTGTAAAAGCCGTCGGGTATGCAGGCTATTCCTGCTAAAACTTAGTATAATCCTTTTTTTCTGACATTTCAACTGTCAATTTCCTAATGGAGTACAAAATTGTAACCGTTCAGCCTGCCACTGTCCCGCTGCATTTGCAGCGGGATCCCGGGGGCTACGGGCGCCAGAGTGTCTTTGGGGGGACTTACCCCCGGGCCAGCTGCTCCAGAGCCTTCACCACACGCTCAAAGCCCATGAAGTGAGAGGCCTTCACCAGAATGGTATCACCCTCCCGCACCAGCTGCGGCAGCTGCCTTAGGAGCTCCTCCCGGTTTTCCAGGGAAATCACGGTCAGATCTGGGTTTTCCTCCCGGGCCGCCTGAGCCATATGACGGCAGAGGGGCCCCACGCAGATCATAGCGTCTATGCCGGCTTTGGCTCCGTGGGCGCCCACCTGAGCGTGAAGCTGGGCCTCATTTTCCCCCAGCTCGCCCATATCCCCCAGGATGGCTACCCGGCGGCCCAGGCCATCTTTGAGCACATCCAGGGAGGCCTTCATGGAAACGGGATTAGCATTGTAGCAGTCGTCCACCACCGTATATTTGCCGGTCTCTACTATGCGGAATCTCCCGCTGACCGGCTGCAGGCTCTCAATTCCTTCCTTAATTTCCTGAAGATTCAGGCCGTACAGAAGGCCCACCCCAGTGCCGGCCAGGGCATTATACACCATATGGCGGCCCGGCATGGGAATCCGCACAGAAAAGCTTCCCTCCCGGGTATGAATCCGGCAGAGGGTTCCCTTTAATCCCAGGCTCTCAATCTGATCCGCCCAGAGGTCATTTTTCTCCTCCAGTCCAAAAAACAGAGGCCTTTCCCCCTGCACCTGCTCCACCTGGCAAAGCTTGTCGTCGTCTCCGTTGAGCACCGCCCGCCCGCCGGGCTTCAGGAAAGCAAACATCTCCGTCTTGGCCTTAAAAATCCCGTCCCTGTCCTTTAGATTTTCCAGGTGGCACCAGCCAATGTTTGTGATTACGCAGGTATCCGGCCGGGCCACCTTGGCCAGGCGGCTCATCTCCCCAAAGTCGCTGATCCCCATCTCCAGCACCGCCATCTGATCCTTCTGGCGCAGCCGGAACACCGTCAGGGGCAGCCCCAGCTCGTTATTAAAATTCCCCTGGGTTTTCAGCACCTGATATTTCCGGGCCAGGATGGCGGCGATCATCTCCTTGGTGCTGGTCTTGCCCACGCTGCCGGTGATTCCCACCACCGGAATCCCCAGCTGGCTCAGATAGTACTCGGCCAGATCCTTCACCGCCTGCAGGGAGGATTGCACCTGAATATAGGGAAAGCTCTGCTCCCCCAGATCCCGCTCGCTCAAGGTACAGAGAGCCCCCTTCTCCATCACCTGGGGGATGAAATCATGTCCGTCCGCCCTGGCGCCCACGATGGGCACAAAAAGGCAGCCCGGCTCCACCGTCCGGCTGTCCGTGGTTATGGCTGTGACCTCCCGGTCCTTCAGGTCCTCGGCCCCCCGGTAAATTCCCCGGCAGGCCCCGGCCATCCCTTCTAATGTCATATTTTTCATCATTATCAACGCTCCTGTAATGATACCTGAATTAACCGCTCACAGAGACTGGGATAATCGATTCCCAGAGCCTGGGCCTCCTGGGGCAGCAGGCTTGTGGGAGTCATGCCCGGCAGAGTGTTGGCCTCCAGGCAGTACATTCTCCCGTCCTCCCGCATGAGGAAATCCAGCCTGGCGTAGCTGGAAATTCCCAGGGCCTGGCATCCCCGGCAGGCATATTCCTGCATTTCTCTGGTCTGCTCCTGAGTCAGGTCAGCCGGGCAGGTCTCCACCGTGGCTCCGGGCTGATACTTATTTTTGTAATCGTAAAAGCCTTCCTTGGGAGCGATCTCGATGACCGGGTAAGCCTCCCCGGCCACCACGCCCACGGAAAATTCCCGGCCGGAAATATACTCCTCCACCAGAACCTTCTCCTCCAGATCAAAAGCCTCCTTGAGGGCTTTTTTGTATTCCTCCTCCGTGCGGGTGATGTATACGCCCACGCTGGAGCCTCCGCAGCAGGTCTTTACCACCACCGGCAGCTCCATCTGAAGCTCTGAGAGCTCCCGAAGCCCCTCTTTCCTTTTCAGGAGGACGCCCTTGGGCATGGGAACGCCGCTGGCCGTCAGCACTGTCTTAGTCATCCCCTTATCCATGGCGATGGCGCTGCTGAAGTGGCCCGCTCCGGTGTAAGGGATTCCCAGCAGGTCGAAGCAGGCCTGCACCTTGCCATTCTCCCCGTTCTCCCCGTGGAGGGCCAAAAACACCACGTCTGCCGCCCGGCACAGCTCCAGCACCATGGGCCCGAAAAACTCCTTCCGGCTGTTCTTCATCTCCTCTATCTTATGGTTATAGGCTGCCATGTACGCGGCGGCCTCCTGCACATTCCCCAGCTCTTCAAAGGCTGTCTCCGCCTGAGCCTCCGCTCTTCCGCAGAATACATCCACCAGGATCGCCTGATGGCCCTTCTCCTGCAGCGCCTGGCAGACCTTAGTTCCTGAAGAAATGGAAACCTCCCGCTCCGTGCTGGTTCCTCCCGCTAATACTACAATTTTCATTTTCTCTCTCCTTATTATTAAGAAGAGCTGCCGCAGGAACCAGATTTTCCCATCTGCCCGCCGCAGCAGCTCTTTTTTTATTAATATACGACAACCGCCGTTCCCACTTCCACGATATCGAAGATTTTCTTGGCCGCGGCCTCCGGTGTGTTCACGCAGCCGTGAGAGCCTGCGGTCAGGTACACGTCCCCGCCATAAGCGCTTCTGGACAGGTCATGGATTCCCACATCGTTGGGAGAATCGAAGGGCATCCAGTACTTTACCTTGGTTCGATAACCCGGTCCTTCCAGATACCAGTCCGTGGCCTTGGTGTCGATGCTCCAGATTCCTCCCTGGGAGGTGGCGTGGCCCGTGTTGGGATTACCCGTGGTCACCGGGGTCTCCACCACCAGCTCATAATCCTGATAGCACCACATGGTCTGCTCCTCAATGGATACCTCCACGTAGGTGCCGCCGATATCGTCCACACCCAGGTTCTTGGCCTCGTAGAGCCATACCGGCTGAATCTCTCCGGTGGCCCCCTGGTTGACCGCCTCAATCAGGGCCGCCTGGGTCTTGTCATTGTCCAGACACCAGCCGTAGTCCCCCCGATAGTCGCCTGTATATACGCCCACATTCTCCCCGTTATTCAGCGTAATGGTCTTTCCGCTGTGGGTCTTGAACTCATGGGGCAGAGCGTAGGTGTCATACTTGTTGCTCAGGGTCTTCACGAACTCGGCCACCTTATTCTCATCCAGGCGGTAGGTGTTGCCCTCCTGCACCAGCCAGTTCTTGATCACTGTCCTGTCTACCTTCTCGATGCGGTCGTCCCCGAAATCAAAGTAAACGTCCGCCTGGGTCATCTTGTTCAGGCTCTCCAGCTGGGCCAGAAGCTCCGGATCCTCGCTGGTAACCTCCGGCTTCACATAGCATCCCAGCTCCTCCAGATTGATGGTGGTTTTTCCGGTGCCCACCGCATCCTCGATGGCCTTGAGGGTTTTCTCCCGATCCAGGGTATTTCCCTCCACCTCGGGCACAATCACATAGCCGTCCGCAGAATCTTCGATGTGAGCGTCCACCGGCTCCACAATATTGGACTCCTGGAAACAGCTTAGGTTGTCCATCAGGTGCTCCACCACTTCCTCACTGTAGGAGGTCTTGGTGGTCATCTCGTAGGTTTTGTCCGTGAAGAAGGAGGCCAGCCACTTAAAACCGCTCTGCTGCTCCTTTAACCGGTCCACACCGCCGTCGTCCACGTAGGTGAGGCCCAGCTCCTGGGCCGTCATCTTTTCCACCTTTCCGTCGATTTCCTCGATATTCAGCACATAACTGCCGATACTCTCCTCGATCTCAGCCTTCACCTGCTCCACCGTCATCCCGCTGCAGTCCAGCCCGTTGATGGTGGAACCGCTGTAGAAATGCCGGGAAAAATAAAAGGATACTCCCAGATATCCCACCAGCATAATCAGCAGATACCCCAGAAGTACCAACAGTACAATTTTTTTCGTTTTTGTCTTGCCCTGACTCTTATGACTCATTTTTAATCCTCTAATCCAAATCCTCTTGCTCTTTATCCTGTAAAGTGCTCATGATGTATTGTAACACTGATTTTCTGACGGGTAAAGTCCCTTTCCCAAAACTTAAATCGAAATTCAAACTTTCTTCACATTTTGCACATTTGCGGGAGAGCCCATGAAAAAGCCGGGGGCTGCGGCATCACACGATAACTTGATCTCGCTAATTGCCGCAGCCCCCGGCCAAAAACTGCTGTGCTTTCGCACCTACTGGACTCTCTGGTATTCCAGGTTGCTCCACTGCGCTGCCGGCTGGGCTGACTTCCAATCAAAATAGTTCCCATCCGCACAGGTCACCTGTATGGTCATCCCCGTGTCCGTGGGCGTAAAACGCAGAATAAAGTTCTTTCGGGAGCGCATGCCTACTTCCTGATACTCCCACTTCCCCTCTACCCAGGTAAAGGAGAAATCCTCCTCCGAAGGGAAGTCCCCATAGTTGTGCCAGAAGCCCAGATAAGCCTGGTTGTCCGTGTCGATGGAAAACTGGGATAAGAGCTCCCCTTCCGCGTACTCATACATTCGCTC
>DVHU01000030.1 GCA_018711815.1 Candidatus Egerieimonas intestinavium | reverse complement strand
CCGGACAGATCCTTTATAATGGGAAAAATATCCGTAAAAAAGGATTGAACTACCACCGCAGGCACAATATCTCTCTGGTATTTCAGAACTATAATCTGATCGACTATCTGACTACCGAGGAGAATGTAAAGCTAGGCGGCAGGAAGAACGCGGGGAGACTGCTCCGTGAAGTCAGTATTCCAAAAGAGGACTGGAAGCGAAATGTGCTGAAACTCTCCGGCGGCCAGCAGCAGAGGGTGGCGATCGCCCGTGCCCTGGCAAGTGAGGCGAGGGTGCTGCTGGCGGATGAGCCCACGGGAAATCTGGATGAAGAGACAGCGGCGGAGATTATCGAACTGCTGAAACGGACTGCCCACGAACTGGGGAAATGCGTGATCGTAGTGACACACAGTAAGCAGCTGGCGAAGGAGGCGGATGAGATTCTGGAGATGAAAGAAGGGAGACTGGTCAAGGTACATTCTGGCCGCGTTTAGCAAAGAGCAGAACAAAAGTGTGCTTCGCCGCGCGAAGCGCTTTTTATGATATAGGAAAGTGAGAACTTTCCTATATCATAAAAAAATACCGCAAAATCAATGGCTGATTCTGCGGCACTCTTAACCGTCTTTATTAAGCTCTCTCAACTTTTCCGGACTTCAGACAAGAAGTACATACATACATTCTCTTTGCAGCGCCGTTAACTTTAACTCTTACAGACTTTACGTTGGATTTCCACATTCTGTTGCTTCTTCTATGAGAATGACTCACGTTATTTCCGAAATGAGCAGCTTTTTCACAAATAGCACACTTTGCCATGATTGCACCTCCTTGACGCATAAAATAAGTCTTGAGAATCCTCTCAGACTTGCAACAATAGTTATTCTAGCAGAAGCCGGGAATTTTTGCAAGCGAAATTGCAAAAAATTCAAATTATTATTTCATTTTCCCTCAAAACAGGTTATAATACTACCAACGAAGTCTCGTTACATAGTTTTTAAAACGAGTCAGAATTGGAGGTGTCCGAATGAAAGGGCGTATGAATACAGGTTTGGGAGAAGTAACCATCAGCACGGACGTTATTGCCACCTATGCCGGAAGCGTTGCTGTGGAATGCTTTGGCATCGTTGGTATGGCAGCGGTCAACATGAAGGACGGCCTGGTGAAGCTGCTCCGCAGAGAGAGCTTGAAGCATGGAATCAATGTGTCGGTCAGGGACAATAAGATCACTCTGGATTTTCACGTTATCGTGGCCTACGGCGTGAGCATTTCCGCTGTGGCCGATAATCTGATCGACAATGTGAAATATAAGCTGGAGTCCTTTACCGGAATGGAAATTGAGCACATCAACATCCTGGTAGAGGGTGTCCGTGTGATTGATTAATGAAGGAGGAGCCTGTTGTGGTGAATACAATAGATGCTAAACTGCTGTCCAAGATGTTTCTGGCC
The DNA here is from genome assembly GCA_018711815.1 of Candidatus Egerieimonas intestinavium. Classification (GTDB taxonomy): domain Bacteria; phylum Bacillota; class Clostridia; order Lachnospirales; family Lachnospiraceae; genus Egerieimonas; species Egerieimonas intestinavium. The sequence goes on along the minus strand of DVHU01000030.1, from coordinate 10,567 downwards.
GGCGCAAAGAATCTGGAAGTAAAGAAAGAGTGGATCAATGAGCTGAATGTGTTTCCCGTGCCCGACGGGGATACGGGAACCAATATGACGCTGACCATCATGTCCGCGGTGAAGGAGGTCAATTCCATGGAGAGCCTTTCCATGGAAAACCTGGCAAAGGCCATCTCCTCCGGTTCCCTGCGGGGCGCCCGGGGAAACTCCGGCGTTATCCTCTCACAGCTGCTGCGCGGTTTCTCCAAGGGAATTCGCGGTTATGAGGAGCTGGACGCCGTGATTTTGGCGGCGGCCTTTGAGAAAGGTGTGGAGACCGCCTACAAGGCAGTAATGAAGCCTAAGGAGGGAACAATCCTCACCGTGGCCAAGGGAGCGGCCTTAAAGGCGGCGGAGCTGGCGGAGGACTGCGAGGATCTGCAGGCGTTTTTTGAGGATGTGATCGCCGAGGCCAACGCGGTGCTGAAGCGCACCCCGGAGATGCTGCCCGTGCTCAAGGAGGCGGGAGTTGTGGATTCCGGCGGACAGGGCCTGGTGACTGTGCTGGAGGGAGCCTTCGACGCCTTTATGGGCAAGGAGGTGGACCTGACCTTTGAGCCGGGTACGGCCCAGGGAGGCGGCGTAACCAAGATTTCGCCCCAGGCTGAGGCAGACATCAAGTTTGGTTACTGTACAGAGTTTATCATTGTGCTGAATAAAGAGTTCCACATGCAGGACGAGCAGGAGCTTAAGGGATATTTGAGCTCCATCGGAGATTCCATTGTGTGCGTGGCTGACGATGAGATCGTGAAGATTCACGTACATACCAATGATCCGGGCCTGGCGATTCAGAAGGCTCTGACCTATGGTTCTCTGTCCAAGATTAAAATCGACAATATGCGTGAGGAGCACCAGGAGAAGCTGATCAAGGAGGCGGAGAAGCTGGCTGCCCAGCAGAAGGCGGCGGAGGTTCCCACCAAGGAGAACGGCTTTATCGCAGTGTCCGTGGGCGCGGGTATCGGAGAGATTTTCCGGGGACTGGGCGTGGATTACCTGATCGAGGGCGGACAGACCATGAATCCCTCCACTGAGGATATGTTAAACGCCATATCCATGGTTCCCGCCAAGAATATTTATATTCTTCCCAACAATAAGAACATCATCCTGGCAGCCAACCAGGCCCGGGATCTGACTAAAGATAAGAATATCATTGTGGTTCCCACCAAGACGGTTCCCCAGGGAATCACGGCGGTGATCAGTTTCGTGCCGGAGCGGACTCCCCAGGAGAATCTGGAGGAGATGACCGAGGCCATCGGCAACGTCCGCACGGGCCAGGTGACTTACGCTGTGCGGGATACGAAGATCGACGACAAGGAGATCCATCAGGGAGATATTATGGGTCTGGGAGACCATGGCATCCTGGCGGTGGGCACAGAGGTGAAGACTGTGGCCCGGGAGACCGTGGACTGCATGATGCACGAGGACGCGGAGCTCATCAGCCTTTACTATGGAGAGGATTTCTCCGAGGAGGAAGCGCAGGCCCTGGCAAAAGAGCTGGAAGAGGCTTATCCCGACTGCGATATCGAGGTCAATGACGGCGGTCAGCCCATTTACTACTGCCTGATTTCTGTGGAGTAGGAAGGGACGAGAGAGATAGACAAAAAATGAGAGGGTGGTGTAATGGATAGGGCAAAAGTCTGTCCATTACAGCACCGTTTTCACTTTTGAGGTGGATAATTGATGAAACTGGAGACTTCCCTGCGCAGTCTGAAGGGCGTGGGGGAAAAGACGGAAGCGCTGTTTTCCAAGCTGGGCATCCGCACGGTGGGCCAGCTGCTGCGGTACTATCCCAGGGACTATGATATTTACCGGGAGCCGGTGCCCATAGGCCAGGTGACTGCCGGGGGCAAGCAGGCCGTCAGCGGGATGGTCTGCAGCCAGGTGAGCGTTAAGAGTCTGGGCCCCAAAAGAAGCCTGGTGACCGCCAAGCTTCGGGACGACAGCGGGACTTTACTGGTAAATTGGTTTAACATGCCTTATCTTCGCACTACCTTGAAAATGGGAGGAGTCTTTGTGCTGCGGGGGTTGGTGGCGGAAAAGGGAGGCCGGCTGGTGATGGAACAGCCGGAGCTTTTCACCCCGGCGGCCTATCAGGAGAAGCTTCACGCCATGCAGCCCATCTACGGGCTCACGGCGGGGCTCACCAACAAGCTGGTGACAAAGCTGGTGGCACAAATTCTGGATTCGGCCCCGGAATGGCCGGAGTATCTGCCGGAGGATATCCGCACGGAGGCCCATCTGGCCGAGTACAATTTTGCCGTGAGACAGATCCATTTTCCCCGGGACATGGAGGGATTTCTGGCGGCCAGAAACCGATTGGCCTTCGACGAATTTTTCTTTTTTATCCTGGCCCTGCGCCGGATGAAGGAAAAGACGGAGGAGTCCCCCAACGAGTATCCCATGGAGGCGGTTTGGAAGACCGAGGAGATCCTGGCGGGGCTGCCCTACAGGCTTACCCGGGCCCAGCAGAAGGTCTGGGGGGAGATCGAGGGGGATCTGAAGGGAAAGAAGCTCATGGCCCGGCTGGTTCAGGGAGACGTGGGTTCGGGAAAGACCGTGCTGGCCTTTCTGGCCATGGTGATGACGGCGGAAAATGGTTATCAGAGCGCCCTGATGGTGCCCACGGAGGTGCTGGCAAACCAGCATTATCAGGCTTTGTGCGAGCTTCTGGAGCAGCACGGACTGCTGGAGAGCTACCGGCCGGTGCTGCTGACCGGTTCGCTGACCCAGCGGGAGAAGCGCAGGATCTATGACCGGGTGGCCCTGGGGACTGCCAAGATGATCATCGGCACCCACGCTCTGATTCAGGAGGCCGTGGAGTATGACCATCTGGCCCTGGTGATCACCGACGAGCAGCACCGTTTCGGTGTCCGCCAGCGGGAGCTGCTGGCGGGCAAAGGCCTGACGCCCCATGTACTGGTGATGAGCGCCACGCCCATTCCCAGAACCCTGGCTATTATCCTGTATGGGGATCTGGATATTTCCGTGCTGGATGAGCTGCCGGCCCGACGGCTCCCTATTAAAAACTGTGTGGTGGGCACCTCCTACCGGCCGGCGGCCTACCGCTTTATGGAGAAGGAAATCCAAAAGGGACGCCAGGTGTACGTGATCTGCCCCATGGTGGAGGAGAGCGAGGGCCTGGAGGCGGAGAATGTCTTGGACTATACAGAGAAGCTAAGGGGGATATTCCCGGAGGGGATACATATCCGGGCCCTCCACGGGCAGATGAAGCCGGCGGTGAAAAATGAGATCATGGAGCAGTTTGCGGCGGGGGAAATCCAGATATTGGTGTCCACCACCGTGGTGGAGGTGGGAGTAAACGTGCCCAACGCTACCGTGATGATGATCGAGAATGCGGAGCGCTTCGGCCTGGCTCAGCTTCACCAGCTGAGAGGCCGGGTGGGCCGGGGAGATCACCAGTCCTATTGCATTTTTGTTCAGGGAAAGGAAGATCAGGAGAAGACTAAGCGGCTGGAGATCTTAAACAAATCCAACGACGGCTTTGCCATCGCCGCGGAGGATCTGCGGCTGAGGGGGCCGGGAGATCTGTTCGGGGTGCGCCAGAGCGGGCTTTTGGAGTTTGCGGTGGCGGATATTTACCGGGACGCGGATATCCTGAAGGAGGCCAGCCAGGCGGCGGGGATGGTGCTGGATCTGGACGGGGAGCTTTCCCTGCCCCAGCATGAAGGAATTAGAAACCAGCTGCAGGCTTACATGATGCGGGAAGTGGATAATTTGGGGTTATGATGAGGTGAACCATGGGAAAAAACATAGTAGAATTACATGATGTGAGAAAAAGTTACCGCATGGGAGAGGTGACGATCCATGCGGTGGACGGGGTGGATTTTGAGATTGAGAAGGGAGAGTTCGCGGTGGTGGTGGGCCCCAGCGGCGCCGGAAAAACCACGGTGCTGAACATTCTGGGAGGCATGGATACCTGCGACGGCGGGCAGGTGCTGGTGGACGGGGAGGACATCGCCGGATACCGGGGGAAGCAGCTGACCGCATACCGGAGAAATGAGATCGGATTTGTGTTTCAGTTTTATAACCTGGTGCAGAACCTCACTGCCCTGGAAAATGTGGAGCTGGCCATTCAGATTTGCCGGGATCCCCTGAACGCGGAGGAGATTCTCCGGGAGGTAGGATTGGGGGAGCGGTTGGATAATTTTCCCGCCCAGCTCTCCGGCGGGGAGCAGCAGCGGGTGGCTATCGCCAGAGCCCTGGCGAAAAACCCCAAACTTCTTCTCTGCGACGAGCCCACGGGAGCCCTGGATTACAATACGGGAAAAGCGATTTTGAAGCTTCTGCAGGATACCTGCCGGGAGCGGGGAATGACGGTTATTGTGATCACCCACAACTCGGCCATCACCCCCATGGCGGATCGAGTGATCAAGATAAAAAACGGGCGGGTCAGCTCTATCACCGTGAACGACCACCCGGTGCCGGTAGAAACGATAGAATGGTAGGATGCCCATGAAGAGAAATATGATGTTCAAGGACTTTCTGCGGGAAGTAAGAAAGACGAAAAGCAGGTTTTTGTCCATCCTGCTGATTGCCGGTCTGGGGGTGGCCTTCCTCTCGGGAATCCGGGCGGCCAGCCCGGATATGAAGCTGTCCGCGGATGTGTTTTACGACGACAGCTTACTGATGGACGTGCGGGTGATGGGAACCCTGGGCCTGACGGAGGAGGACGTCCGGGAAGTGAAGAAGATTCCCGGGGTGGAGGCTGCGGATCCCTCCTACTCTGCGGATGTGCTCTGCGATGTGGGGGATAATCAGCAGGTATTAAAGCTGATGACCCTCACCGATGAGATGAACCTGGTGACAGTGAAAGAGGGAAGGCTGCCGGAGAAAACGGGAGAGATTTTTCTGGATGACGCCTTTCTGGAGAAGCACGGATACCAGATCGGGGACAGGCTGACTCTGGGCAGCGGCACCGAGGAGGATATCGGGGACACCCTGGCAGTGACAGAGTACACCATTGTAGGAGCCGGAAGCACGCCCTTTTACCTGAGCGTGGACCGGGGAACCAGCACCATAGGCAGCGGAACGGTGGGCGGCTTCGGATTTATCCTGGCGGAGGATTTTACTCTGGAGGTGTACACGGAGCTCTACCTGAGGGTGGAGGGCACCCAGGGGGACATCTGCTACTCTGACGCTTACACAGACCGTGTGGATGAAATTCAGGAAAAGATCGAGGATATAGCCGGGGAGCGCTGTGAGATCCGCTATGCGGATATTCAGAGGGAAGGCCAGGAGCAGATCGCCGAGGGCGAGGCGGAGATTGCCGACGCCCGGGAGCAGCTGGCCGACGCCCGGACAGAGCTGGATGAGGGATGGCAGGAGCTAAACGACGGGAAAGCGGAGTTGGAGGAGAACAGGCAGAGCCTGGAGGACGGCCGCAGGCAGCTGGAGGAGGGAAAAGCCCAGCTGGAAGATGGCCGGGCGCAGATTTCCTCCAGCCAGAATGAACTTTCCTCCGCAAAAGCGGAGATAGCGGCCAACAGTCAGAAGCTTAAGAGCGGCCGGGCTGCCCTGGAATCCGCCAAGGCAGAGCTGGCCCAGAAGCGCCAGGAGCTGGAGGAGGGGAAGGCCCAGCTGGAGGCCGGAAAAGCTCAGCTTCTGGAGCAGGAGGAGCAGCTGCAGCAAAAACAGCAGGAGCTGCAAGACGGCAAAGTCCAGCTGGAAGCTTATGAGGCAGAGCTCGCCCGGCAGAGGGAGGAGCTGGAGGCCGGCAGAGGTCAGATAGAGAGCTTGAAGCAAAGCCTGCCTCTGCTCCAGGAGAAGCTTGCAGAGCTTCAGGCGGGCATACAGCAGCTGGAAGAAGCCATCAAGGCGCTTCCGCCGGAGTCGGAGGAGCTGCCTGGACTGCAGCAGCAGCTGGCGGGACTTCAATCCCAGAAAAGTCAGCTGGAAGGTCAGCTGTCAGCTGCCCAGGAGGCCATATTCGCCTTTGAGGCGGGGGAACAGCAGCTGCAGGCGGCGGAGGCTGCCCTGCAGCAGAAGAAAAATGAGCTGGAGACCGGGGAGGCTGCCCTGCAGGATGGCATGGCTCAGCTGACTCAGGCCAAGGAAGAGCTGGCCGCTCAGGAGCAGGTATTGGCCTCCGGGGAAGCCCAGTTAAACGCGGGGCAGGCGGAGCTTAATAAGCAGGAGCAGACCCTGGCGGCGGGGGAGGCCCAGCTCTCCAGCGCTCAGCGGCAGGTAAGCCAGGGGGAGGCTCAGCTGGCCCAGGCCCGGCGTCAGCTGGAGGAGAGCCAGCAGACCATCGCCCAGTCTGAGGCGGATTTGGCCGACGGGGAGGCCCAGCTGGCTGACGGAGAGAAAACCCTGCAGGAGGCGGAAGCTGAGCTGCAGGAGGGAGAGGCCGAATATCAGGAGAAGGCGGCCGAGGCGGAGCAGGAGATCGCCGACGGAGAGGCGGAATTGGCAGAGGCCCGGCAGGAGCTGGCGGATTTGAAGGAGCCGGAATGGTATGTGCTGGGAAGGGATGAATCTATCCAGACCTATGTGGAGTACGACCAGGATGCTCAGAGAATTGACGCCATAGGCCAGGTATTTCCGGCGATTTTCTTCCTGGTGGCCGCTCTGGTCTGCCTGACAACCATGACCCGGATGGTGGAGGAGAACCGCACCCAGATCGGTACCTTGAAGGCCCTGGGTTATGGAAAAGGCGCCATTGCCGGAAAGTACATAGGCTATGCCTTTTTAGCCAGCCTCCTGGGAGGCCTGATCGGATTGGTTTTAGGGCAGAAGCTCCTTCCGGTGGTGATTATGGAGGCCTACGGTATTTTGTATAATAATCTGCCGGTGGTCAGGAATCCCCTGTACGCGGAGCTGTCCATCTACTCCACGGGCATAGCGGTGGCGGTGACCACGGCGGCTACGCTTTTCGCCTGCTACCATGAGCTGCGGGAGGTTCCGGCACAGCTGATGCGGCCGGAAGCGCCGAAGAACGGCAAGCGGGTATTTATGGAGCGGATTTCTTTCCTGTGGAGACGGCTGAATTTCACCCAGAAATCCACTGTGCGGAATCTGATCCGCTATAAGAAACGGTTCTTTATGACTGTACTGGGCATCGGCGGCTGCATGGGATTGCTGCTGGTGGGCTTTGGCTTAAAGGATTCCATTATGGCCATCGGCGAGCGGCAGTTTGAGAAGATCCGCACCTTCTCCAGCACCATCACCCTGGAGGAGGAGCTTAGCGCTGAGGAAAAGGAGCAGGTGATGGAGGCCGTGGAGAGCGACAGCCAGGTGGAGCAGGCCATGTGGGCCTATGAGAAAACCGTGGACGTGGGAACAGAAGATATCGAGAAGAGCAGCTACCTGGTGGTGGCGGAAGATATGGAGCAGTTCCCGGACTACGTGACTCTGCGGGACCGCAGCAGCGGGGAGCTCTATCAGCTGGAGAACCAGGGAGTTGTGATGACGGAGAAGCTGGCCAAGCTTTTGGAGATCTCTGAGGGAGATACTATCTGGCTCAAGGATGGCGACAAGGAACGGGTTCAGGTTACGGTTAGCCACATTGCGGAAAACTATTTTTACCACTACATTTATATGACCCAGGGGTTATATGAGCAGCTGTACGGGGAGACTCCCGACTACGGGGAGATTTACACCATCAATGCCTCCGAGGAGGAGGAATTCGAGGATGAGCTCCAGGCCCGCTACATGGAGGTGGAGGGAGTCTTGAGCGTATCCTTCAACAGCGGCATGTCCGGCCGGATTGCCGACATGCTCAAGAGCATGGATACGGTTATCTACGTGCTGGTGATTTCCGCGGGGCTTTTGGCGTTTATCGTCCTCTATAACTTGAACAATATCAATATCAGCGAGCGGAAGCGGGAGCTGGCCACCCTGAAGGTGCTGGGTTTCTATGACCGGGAGGTCACCAACTATGTGACCCGGGAAAATATCTGCCTGACGCTGATTGGCTGTATTGCGGGAGTGGTTATCGGACAGATTCTGCACCGTTTTGTGATTGTGACTGCGGAGATCGACCTGATGATGTTCGGCAGAGAGATCAAAGGTGTGAGCTATTTGTACAGTGTTTTGCTCACCTTGCTGTTCTCTGTGTTGGTAAATGTGTTTATGCATTTCCATTTGAAAAAGGTAGATATGGTCGAATCTATGAAAAGTGTGGAATAACTTGCAAATTCAAAACTCATGGATTATAATGTGGTTTGTGAGCAAAGAGGTTTTTTGCAAGGAGGAAGATTATTATGGTAACAAAGAAACCCGTAAACAGTGAGGTTACCCCGGCAGCTGAGGTAAAGAAAACAGTGGTAGCTGCAAAAGAGACTGCTCCTGTGAAGGCAGCTGCAGCTTCCAAGGCAGAACCCAAGAAAGCCAGCGCTGAGGCAAAGAAGGAGACAAAAGCTCCCAAGAAGGCAGCCGCTAAGAAACCTGCTGCTAAGAAACCTGCCGCAGCTAAAAAGACCGCTGCCAAGAAGGCGGAAGTTCAGGAGACATTAGTTCTCCAGTTCGCGGGCAAGGAGATCCAGAGCAAGGATCTGATGGACCGCGTGAAGGAGATCTGGAAAAACGAGGGTAACAAAGAAGACAGCTTAGTTGACATCAAGGTATATGTAAAGCCGGAGGAGTCCGCCGCCTACTACGTAATCAACGGCGATGTGACCGGTTGCATCAACTTATAAAGCAAATGTGCCCGCGCCGTGTGGCGGGCACATTTGCGCTGCTGCCAGACCTTCGGGTCTGGCAGATTCCTTAAGGCGAAGCCCGCGCCGTGTGGCGGCAGGTTTGCGCTGCTGCCAGACCTTGGGTCTGGCAGATTCCTTAGGGCGAAGCCCGCGCCGTGTGGCGGGCACATTTGCGCTGCTGCCAGACCTTTGGGTCTGGCAGATTTTTTTATAAATGATCGGGCGAAGGCAGCCAGCGGATTGCTGGCGCCTTATTTTTTTGCGCGATACGCCTGGAAAGCGGCTGCCCGTGGTATCGCGGCGGATAGGAGATATGCCTTCTCCTATCCGATCTCAGATGTGTGTTTTCCTCTTAACTTGTCCTTGTTTGGCTATAATACGATGATTTTAGACAATAGTTCAATATTATATCGCTTAAGATTATGATAAGATTATATTTCAAAGTGAGCGTTAAATCGGGAGGGAAGGTGGGACGAGCGTGTATTTTCAATATGATGAAAGCGCAACCGAATATTTAAAGCAAAAGGACAAACGTCTTGCGGAAGTGATTGATAAAATCGGTAAAATTGAGCGTGAAGTTGACGGTGATTTATTTTCTTCGGTCATCCATCATATCGTCGGTCAGCAGATCTCAACAAAGGCACAGGCAACAATCTGGCAAAGAATACAGGATAATCTTGGAGCGGTAAATGCCGACGTCATTCTTTCCGCCGGAGTTGACCGCTTACAGTCTTTTGGGATGACTTTCAAAAAAGCTGCGTATATCACGGATTTTGCTGTGAAAGTAAAAAGCGGCGCTTTTGATTTGCAGGGTATTTGGAATAAATCTGACCATGAGGCAATAGCTGAATTGTCTAAGTTAAAAGGAATTGGCGTCTGGACGGCTGAGATGATACTGCTTTTCTGTATGCAGCGCCCTGATGTGCTCAGTTATGGGGACTTGGCAATTTTGCGGGGAATGCGAATGGTTTACCATCATAGGAAAATTGATCGTAAGCTGTTTGAAAAATATCGCAGACGATTAAGCCCCTACTGCAGTGTGGCGAGTCTGTATTTTTGGGCGGTGGCGGGCGGCGCAATACCTGAAATGAAAGATTACGCGCCAAAAAAGAATGATAGGAGCAAATGAGCAACACGTTCATATTCAGCGGATATATCCGCGCTTTTGATGCAGGAAGAAAGGAGCAGCCTTATGACGTCAGCAAATGCCAAGATAATACAAAAATCCTTTGCTGGACAGGCAAGGGAGTTTGAAACAAAATCAATGAATTTTACGAAGGAAGAATATTTGAGACATATGGTTTCATGCGTCAACCCTCGCAAGTCAGATACGGTTTTGGAGGTGGCGGCTGGAACTTGTATTTGCGGACGAGCCTTTGCCTCGTTGGTCAAACAGGTAACCTGCCTTGATATGACAGCGGCTATGCTGGCTGTTGGAAAAGAAGAGGCCCGGAAGCAGGGATTTTGGAATATAGACTTTGTGGAAGGAGACGCCGAGAACTTACCGTTTTCGGAGGAAGGCTTTGACCTTGTAATCTCCCGTCTGGCATTTCACCACTTCCCAGATCCCCGGCGCTGTTTTTCTGAAATGGCCAGAGTTTTAAAAACGAACGGAAAGTTGATCGTCATTGATATGGAAGCGGCTGAAGAAGCATTGCGAAATACGGAAGATGAGATAGAGACTTTGCGTGATCCTTCCCATGTGCGAAATTTGAGCAAAGAGGAATTTGCAGAAATGTTCCGGGAGAAACAGTTGACTATTACGGCGATGGATTGTACGGAACTTCCCGTTTCATTGTCTGCTTGGCTGTCTCTAACCCATACGCCCGCGGAAATGTCCGCAAATATACAGAAACGACTCACGGCTGAAATAAAGG
>DVHU01000029.1 GCA_018711815.1 Candidatus Egerieimonas intestinavium | reverse complement strand
ACCATGAAGATTTTCGTGATTTGCAAGGCAGACGATTGAGGCGTACTGGACGTACGCCGATTGAGGATAACGCCGCAAATCGCGAAAATATCATGGATTGAGGCGTGTGTGTCCTTGTAAAGAGAGGGTAGCCTTCCCAGGGTACATGTTCCGCCTGGGCAGATCACATTTGCCTTAGGCCAGCTTTTCCAGCGTCTTCACCAGCAGGCGCCACACCCGCTCCACAGACGAGACGGACAACCGCTCCCGGGCAGTGTGAATCTCGTACATCTGGGGGCCAAAGGAGACGCAGTCCAGGCCGGGCATACTGCCGTAGAAAATCCCGCATTCCAGACCCGCGTGGATAACCTCCGTCACCGGCTCCTTCCCGAAGAGCTCCCGGTAAGTGCTGATCAAAATCTCCCGCAGGGGAGAGTCCTCCCGGTATTCCCAGGCGGGGTAAATTCCCTCCCGCTGGAAGCTGCCGCCCAAAAATTCAGTCAGATACTCCACCTGTCCGGCCAGCGCCTCCTTTCCGCTCTCCACGGAGCTGCGGAAGCTGCCGGAGGCCACCAGCTCCTCCGGGGTCAGCCGCAGAATTCCCAGATTCATAGAAGTCTCCACCAGACCGGCGATCACTCCGCTTCGCTTATAAACTCCGTTGGGCAGCTGCACCAGGAAGAACAGCACCTTCTCCAGACTCACCGGATGCAGCACCGGCTCTGTGGCCGCCCCCAGTTTTTGAAGGGTCAGGGTAACCTCCCCGTCGCTGCCCTGATACTCCCCTCTGATCTCCTTCTCGATGAGAGCCAGAGTCTCCCTAAGAATCTCCTCATCCGCCTCGTCCGCCAGAAAAGCCGCCCGGGCCTCCTGGGGGATAGCGTTATCCTTCTGTCCCCCAAAGAGCTCGCAGAGCAGATACTCCGCCTTTTCCCGCAGCCGGTGAAGCACCCGGCCCATCATGCAGAGAGCATTTATTCTCTCCTCGCCGATGCAGATGCCGGAATGACCGCCCTTCAGGCCGGAGATCTTCAGGGAGTATTTCATACCCGAGGCCTCCCCGTAACGGACGGGAATCCGGGAGGTGCCAGTGAGTCCTCCCGCGCAGCCGGCGCAGAAGATTCCCTCGTCCTCAGAGTCCATGTTCAGCAGGGTGCGCCCGGAAAGCCAGGAGGTATCCAGAGCCGCGGCTCCCAGCATCCCTATTTCCTCATCGGTGGTAAAGACCGCCTCCAGGGGAGGATGCACCAGCTGACTGCTCTCCAGAACGGCCAGACAGTAGGCCACGGCGATGCCGTCGTCCCCACCCAGGGTTGTCTCCCGGGCAGAGATTAAGTCTCCCTCCACCTGCAGCTCCAGGGGATCCCGCAGGAAATCGTGACCGGAGCCCGGCTCCTTCTCCGCCACCATATCTATGTGGCCCTGGAGAATCACCGGCCGGCTCTCCTCATGGCCCGGGGATGCCGGCTTATAGATCACCACATTTCCCGCCTGGTCGCTTCTGCTCTTAAGTCCATGCTTTCCGGCAAATTCCAGAAGATACGCCGTCATGGCGCCGGTATTTCCGGAGCCGTGGGGGATCCTGCAAATCTCCTCAAAATAATAAAACACCCGCTGGGGCTCTAATCCTTCCAATTTTCTCATTTTGGCTGTCCTCCAAATCTTTTTGTCTATGATGACATACCTATTTTTAAAAAGCAAGGCATATACTTGCAAAAAACCTCCGAGGTAGCTATGCGCCGCAAACTCTTCTACCTGTTTCTGGGAATCCTGCTTCTCTTTCTCCTTCTCGACCCTCAGACTGCCTTCGTCTCCTCCAAAAATGGGTTAAACCTCTGGTTTCAGACGGTTCTTCCCTCCCTGCTGCCCTTTATGATTCTGTCAAACTTTATCCTGGCGGGCCAGGGAATCCACCGGCTGTTAAACCATTTTTCCGGCTTCTTCCGGCTGGCTTTCGGAGTCACTCCTTCAGGAGGATACGCTCTGCTGCTGGGCCTCTTCTGCGGCTATCCCATGGGGGCTAAGCTGACGGCGGATCTGTATCTGGCGGGAAAGATCAGCCGCCGGGAGGCCGACTACCTGCTGGCCGTATCCAACAACCCCAGCCCCACCTTTCTCACCGCCTATCTGTTGGTGGGAACTCTTCATCGGCCGGAACTGACACCCCTGTGTCTTAGCGCCGTCTACGGCGGATTTTTTCTCACCACTCTGATTTTCCGGCTGGCAGGACACCGCCGTTCCTTCAGGGCCGGAGAGCTTTTTGCCTGTGAACTTTCCGAAAATGAATATCAAAAAGAGACATCCCATCCCCTCCCTCTCGGAAAGCGAATCGATGCCTCTATCATGAACGGATTTACTGCAGTCACCAAGCTGGGCGGATATATCCTCATGTTCTCCATCCTGGCGGGTCTGCTGGGTAAGCTGTGTCAGGGCGCTCCGCTGCTGGCGGCTCTGGCCCTGGGAATTACAGAAATCAGCACCGGGGTCCAGCAGCTGGCCTCCCTGCCGCTGCCCCTCCCCTTAAGCTGCAGTCTGATCTTCGCCTGCACTGCCTTCGGGGGCCTCTCCATCGCCGCCCAGGCTTCCTCCATGATTCAGCCCTCGGGCCTCAGCCTTGGGCCTTACCTGGCGGGGAAATGCTGCTGCGCGGTCTGCACGTTTTGCCTGTGCTTACTCCTCTTCGTAATCGTCCTCTGAATCCTCGTAGCCGTCCTCCAGATCCATGTCATCCTCCGCGCCCGGAGCCTGTGCCACCTGAGGAGCCAGCTCGCTTCTGTTCTGGCTTACCACCTCATAGGCATCCTGCAGGGAGCTCATAAATGCCTTGTAGCGCTCTCCAGCATCTCCCAGGGTATTGGACATAATGGTCTGTAAATTAGCCAGCATATCATCCGTATAGGAAATGGCGCTGAGGCGGATGTTGTTGGCATCCTCCTGGGCAGAGTCCAGAATCTCCTGGGCCTGCTTATTTGCCTTGCTGATGGTCTCATTGGCCTGGGCATAAGCCTGCTGCATCACCTCGTGCTGGCTCACCATCTCCTGGGTCTGAGCCCTGGCCTCAGCAATCAGTCCGTCAGCCTTGGCCTGAGCATCTGCCAGGATGGCGTCCTTGTTGCTGATAATCTTCTGATAGCGCTTGATCTCATCCGGGGTCTTCAGACGCAGCTCCCGGAGAAGCTCCTCCAGTTCCTCTTTATTCACCACAATCTTGGTGGTGGAAAGGGGCTGATATTTACAGCTCTCTACATACTCTTCAATTTCTTCGATAATCTGCTCAATTCTACTGCTCATATTCCCATATCTCCTTTATTTTATCTCCTCTCACTTGCCGGACTTATGTCCGCCCTGAAGCCGCTTCTTGACCTCCTCCGCCACAAAAGGCGGCAGAAACTTGCTGATATCTCCGTCGAAGGAGGCGACCTCCTTCACTGTGGTGGAACTCAAATATGCGTACTCCAGACTGGTAGTAAGAAACACCGTATCCACATCCGGCGCCAACACACGGTTGGTCTGGGCCATCTGCAGCTCATACTCGAAGTCTGTGATTGCGCGAAGGCCCCGGACAATGACGTTCGCCCCACACTCATGGACAAACTCCACGGACAGACCGCTGAAAGGTCTGATCTCAATATTAGGCATTCCCTGTGTAACCTTTTCTAGTATATTAACACGTTCTTCGACAGAAAACAACGGACTTTTTGCATAATTGTGCAAAACACCTACGATTACTTTGTCGAAGAGCTTGCCGGATCTCTGGATGATATCCAGATGCCCGTAGGTAACCGGGTCAAAAGACCCCGGATATACTGCTATTGCCATTTTTCACTCCTGTATTTTCCGAATGAATAGATGTACATTCGTCTTGTATTCTTTGCGTCTTTCTATTGTCATATGCAGGGATTCCAGATAGGAAAAATCCGTGCTGATATCCGCCTCCACCACAATCAGGCTGTTTTCGTCCGCCAGGGCAGAGCTGCTTAAATATTCCAGCACCTGTTTCTCCAGATCCTGTCCGTAGGGCGGGTCCATAAAAATGCACGAAAAAGGCGGCTGACCCTCCAGCTGCCTAAGAGCTCGGAATACATCCATCCCCAGCACCTGAGCCTGATCCTTCAGCCGTGTGAACGTTAAATTTTCCTCTATACACCTTAAGGCCTGCCGCTCCCTCTCCACAAAAACAGCCTGGGCGGCTCCCCGGCTTAAAGCTTCTATGCCGATGCCGCCGCTGCCGGCAAACAGATCCAGAAATCGTCCGTCCGCCAACAGAGGCTGCAGCATATTGAACAGCGTCTCCTTGATTCGGTCTGTGGTGGGCCGGGTTCCCAGCCCCGGGACCGTTTTCAGGCGCAGGCTGCGCGCCTTTCCCGCAATCACTCTCATGTCAGAATATCCGTGCCGTCCTTTCCTCTTCTGTTTTCCGTCTCAGTCATCCAGATGAAGCTGGGTACGCCAGTCGAGATCTCCCCGATCCAGTCCCAAAATCAGGGACTCCGCCGTGGCGATATTGGTGGCGATGGGAATATTGTACTGGTCGCAGCACCGGGAAATCTGATACACATCCGGTTCCTTCGGATCAATCATCGAAGGATTGTAGAAAAAAATCACCAAGTCCATATATCCGCGGACAATCATATCCGTAAATTGCTTATCACCGCCCAGGGAACCTGCCAGAAACTTGTGAACCCGCAGATTCGTCACATCCTCAATCCTGCGGCCTGTCGTCCCCGTGGCATATACATCATGCTTGGACAGAATTCCTTTGTAGGCAATGCAAAAATCTTCCATAAGGCTTTTCTTACTGTTGTGTGCGATGATCCCTATATTCATAATTTTTCACCCTCTTTGCCTAGTATGGAATCATTATAACAAATACCCAAAAATTCTGCAATTATTTTTCTCATTTTTATGAGTATTAAATAATGAACAATTTTTCACCTTGCATTTGCTCTATGGTTTTTCGCCTCGTTTTCGCCAAATAGGCCTCAAATCGACAGCGGCGTTTTTTCTCAAAAGAGGATAAAACTTCTAGTGTATTTTCCCAGCCATTTCACATACTACCATCGTAATCAAAACAGCGATTACAAAACCCAACAACACTTTTATCAAGGAGGTTGCATGATTATGGCAAACAATACTTCATCTAACAAAGCAGCTGTACCCGAGGCCAAGAGCGCACTGAACCGCTTTAAATATGAGGTTGCAAGCGAGCTGGGCGTACCTCTGACCGACGGCTACAACGGAAACCTGACTTCCAGACAGAACGGTTCCGTGGGCGGTTATATGGTTAAAAAGATGATCGAGGCTCAGGAGAGACAGATGTCCTCTGGTATGAACAGCCAGATGACTTCCGGCATGAACAGCCAGATGTAAGCTGCTCTTAGAGGCAGAAAAGACCGGTGTGGGTTTAACCGCACCGGTTTTCTCTTGTTCCTTACGTTTCGTCTATTCCATGACAATGACCAGTTTCCCGGGCTTTACATCAGGCTCATAACACTTTCTGGATTAAGAAGCCGCTTTTCCCCAATCATCATAATCCACCGTTGATTAAAATAGATTTCTCCATGTTTTTCAT
>DVHU01000028.1 GCA_018711815.1 Candidatus Egerieimonas intestinavium | reverse complement strand
GTAAGCCCCTTCAGGGGCGGCTGTGGATGTGGTGCAGTTGGCAGACTTTCAGTGCGCCTTCCGGGCGCAAGCAGGTAATAGCCCCTTATAGGGGCAGAACAAGCCACCGGCTAAGCCGGTGGTCTTGACTGTGTTTTTCGCTGACAGTCGTTGACAGGCCCGGGATTCTTTTCTATAATCGACAGAAAGACGGAGGGAAAAAATATGTTGTATTTCAGCCATCTGCTTCCGGACAGTCAGATGCGGGAAATTATCCGCGGAACAGGTATGGGCGTGGAGAGTATTGAGTTTTCCATAGCTGAAAACCTGGACCGGTTGGATGACTGCCTGCGGGCCTATGAGAGGCGTCTGCTCTGGATGGGATGCCCCGGACTAATCCTGCACGGCCCCTTTTTAGACCTGAATCCCATGACCTACGACAGTCTGGTGAGGGAGGTCACTATGGAGCGGTATCAGCAGGCCTATCGGGCGGCCCGGGCGCTGGGAGCGGAAAAAATTGTATTCCACTCCTGCCACATTCCTCAGGTGTATCTGACGGAAGGATGGGCAGAGCGCACGGCCGGGTTCTTTCGGGAGTTTCTAAAAGATAAGGATGAGCAGATCCAGGTTTTGGTGGAAAATGTCCTGGAGGAGCAGCCGGAGCAGCTGGAAGAGCTGGCCAGTCAGGTGGAGCATCCGGCCTTTGGCCTTTGCCTGGATTTGGGCCATGCCCATTGCTACGCCCAGGCGTCTGTCTTGGAATGGATAAAAAGGCTGGGCAGCTATATCCGACACGTGCATGTGCACGACAATGACGGGCAGAAGGACAGTCACGAGGCTCTGGGGAGAGGAACTCTGCCCTGGGAGCGGGGGCTGGAGCTGCTGTCGGACCGGCAGCTCACGTATGCCATCGAGTGCGCAAAACAGGAGGCGGTGATGGACTCCTGGCGGCGGCTGAAAGGGATTTTTTACGCGTCGAATACTAAGGATAGAAGAATTTAAGGAAGGAACAAGAGATGAAAAAGAAAGGAATTATAGCGGCGGCAGCGCTGCTGGTGCTTGTCTGCCTGGGAGCCGGACTTTTGTATATGAAATTTCGCCCCAAAACCAGTCAGGGGGAAAAGGAAATCCAGGTAACTGTCATTCACGGGGATGGGCAGGAGAAGGTGCTGGACTACCGCACGGATCTGGAATATCTGGGTCAGGTATTGGTGGAGGATGAGCTGATTCAGGGGCAGGAGGGGCAGTACGGCCTCTTTATTGAGACTGTGGATCAGGAGACGGCGGACAGCAGCCGTCAGCAGTGGTGGTGCATCACCAAGGGCGGGGAGCAGGTGAACACCTCTGTGGACTCCACGCCCATTCAGGACGGAGACCATTTTGAGCTGACGTTGAAAGAAGGCTATTAAGGTGAGAAGCCAAAAGACCCGGGAGCTGGTGCTTTTCGGAGCCCTCACCGCAGTGGTGTTTGTGGCCCAGGTGTTAATGGGATTTCTGCCCAACCTGGAGCTGGTGACCCTGCTGCTCCTTCTCTATACAGTGATGTTTGGCAGAAAAGTATTTTTTATCATCTACGTGTTCGTGCTCCTGGAGGGATTTTTCTACGGCTTCGGCCTCTGGTGGATAAACTACCTATATGTGTGGTCTGTGCAGGCGCTGATAACGCTCATATTCAGAAAGCAGGACTCGGTGGTTTTTTGGAGCATCCTCTCGGGTTTTTACGGGATCACCTTCGGAGCTCTCTGCGCGATCCCGTATTTTTTCATGGGCGGAGCCTCCTCGGCTTTCGCCTACTGGGTGTCCGGCGTGGCCTATGATATTCCCCACTGTATCGGTAACGTACTGCTGTGCCTGCTGCTCTACAGGCCTCTGCGGCAGCTGCTGGAGCAGGCGGTAAAAGGGATTGGGGTGTCTCCCTAAGACGGGAAAGGAGAGAAGAAATCCATGGCGAATATTATTGGAATTACGGATTTTCAGGCGCCGGAGCTGGATGTGTACGCCCGGCTGACGGAGGCGCAGCTTCTGAATCTGGAGGCGCCCAGACGGGGGATTTTCATCGCCGAGAGTCCCCGGGTCATTGAGCGGGCCCTGGAGGCGGGCTGTGAGCCCATTTCCTTCCTGGCGGAGGAGAAGGAGCTTCAGGGAAGCGCCCGGGAGCTCATCTGCCGGTGCGGGGAGATTCCCGTGTACACGGCGCCGTTCTCTGTGCTGACCCGGCTCACGGGCTTTGCGCTGACCCGGGGAATGCTGTGCGCCATGTACCGGCCCCAGCTGCCTGCGGTGGAGCAGGTCTGCGCCAAAGCCCGGCGGATCGCGGTGCTGGAGCAGGTGGTAAATCCCACCAATGTGGGGGCCATATTCCGCTCGGCGGCGGCCCTGGGCATGGACGCTGTGCTGCTGACGCCGGGCTGCAGCAATCCCCTGTACCGCCGGGCCATCCGGGTGAGCATGGGCACCGTTTTCCAGATCCCCTGGACATTCCTGGGGGGAAGGGAATGGGGATGGCCCGCCCAGGGACTTGCGGGCCTTGGAAGGCTGGGGTTTAAGACAGCCGCCATGGCTCTTAGGGAGGATACGGTGAGGATCGACGATCCGGAGCTGGCGGCCCAGGAGAGGCTGGCGGTGATTTTGGGCACCGAGGGGGATGGGCTGGCAGAGGAGACCATCGCTGCCTGCGACTACACGGTGCGGATTCCCATGTCCCACGGGGTGGATTCCCTGAATGTGGCCGCCGCCAGCGCCGTGGCCTTCTGGGAGCTGGGAAAGAAGCTCTGAGGGGCGGAAAAGGCGAAAATGCAGGAGGGGAAGCTTAATCTTGCAAAAGGGAGTGTTAAAAAATTGTCATTTTTTTAAAAATTTAGATGATTTTTATTGATTTCGCCGCTGTTTTATGTATAATTAAGAGTTAGGGAGCCCAGAGCCTTCCGCCATATGCGCAATGTTGTGGGAATTGGGTTCTTGCTGTTAGAGAAATATAAGAAGAAGAGAGGTTGAAGGTAAGATGGCAGAGATTAATTTGAGCAAGTATGGCATTACAGGAACCGTAGAAATTGTTCGCAATCCTTCTTACGAGATGCTGTTCGAGGAAGAGACCAAGGCAGGTCTGGAAGGATTTGAGAAGGGACAGGTCAGCGAGCTGGGCGCAGTTAATGTTATGACTGGCGAGTACACCGGCCGTTCCCCCAAAGATAAATTCATCGTTATGGATGAGAACTCCAAGGACACCGTTTGGTGGACCTCCGATGAGTATAAGAATGACAACCATCCCGCCAGCCAGGAGACCTGGAACGTGGTGAAGGATCTGGCAATCAAGGAGCTGTCCGACAAGAGACTGTTCGTGGTAGACGCTTTCTGCGGCGCCAACAAGGACACCCGCATGGCTATCCGTTTCATCATGGAAGTAGCTTGGCAGGCACATTTTGTAACCAACATGTTCATTCAGCCCACCGCTGAGGAGCTGGAGAACTTTGAGCCGGATTTCGTTGTTTACAACGCATCCAAGGCTAAGGTAGAGAACTACAAGGAGCTGGGTCTGAATTCTGAGACCGCAGTTGTATTCAACATCACCAGCCGCGAGCAGGTTATCCTGAACACCTGGTACGGCGGAGAGATGAAGAAGGGTATGTTCTCCATGATGAACTACTACCTGCCGCTGAAGGGCATCGCTTCCATGCACTGCTCTGCAAATACAGACATGAACGGTGAGAACACCGCAATCTTCTTCGGTCTGTCCGGAACCGGCAAGACCACCCTGTCCACCGATCCGAAGCGTCTGCTGATCGGTGACGACGAGCACGGCTGGGACGACAACGGCGTGTTCAACTTCGAGGGCGGATGCTACGCCAAGGTTATCAACCTGGACAAGGATTCCGAGCCCGACATCTACAATGCAATTAAGCGCAACGCGCTGCTGGAGAACGTTACTCTGGATGCAGAGGGCAAGATCGACTTCGACGACAAGAGCGTGACCGAGAACACCCGTGTATCTTACCCCATCGACCATATCGAGAAGATCGTTCGCCCGGTATCTGCCGCTCCGGCAGCTAAGGAAGTTATCTTCCTGTCCGCAGACGCCTTCGGCGTACTGCCTCCGGTATCTATCCTGACTCCGGAGCAGACCCAGTACTACTTCCTGTCCGGCTTCACCGCTAAGCTGGCTGGTACTGAGCGCGGAATCACCGAGCCCACCCCGACCTTCTCCGCTTGCTTCGGCCAGGCATTCCTGGAGCTGCATCCCACCAAGTATGCAGAGGAGCTGGTGAAGAGAATGGAGCAGAGCGGCGCTAAGGCTTACCTGGTAAATACCGGATGGAATGGCTCCGGAAAGCGTATCTCCATCAAGGATACCCGCGGTATCATCGACGCGATCCTGAACGGCGACATCCTGAAGGCATCCACCAAGAAGATTCCGTACTTCAACATCGAGGTTCCCACCGAGCTTCCGGGCGTTGACACCAACATCCTGGATCCCCGCGACACCTACGCAGATGTTGCTGAGTGGGAGAAGAAGGCTAAGGATCTGGCTCAGAGATTCGTTAAGAACTTCGTTAAATACGAGGGCAACGAGGCTGGCAAGGCTCTGGTTGCTGCTGGTCCCCAGGTATAATTGCCGGGCTGGCGTAAGTTAAGAAGATAAAGAAGAGGGCATCTCAAGGTCTGTAAAGGCTTTGGGGATGCCCTCTTTCCATTAGGAAGAGTAAAGGGCTTTTTATCTTTGACAAGGATCATAAGGAGCTGCCTCTTATCGTAAGCAGGAGTATTCCACAGCCCTGTATTTGTCCAACAATGTCTTTGCCTCAGACAATACTTTACCAGGGTGAGCACAGATACCATGATGTTAGACATTTATAAGCTCGGCTCCGGCAGCTGGCAGGTACCTTAGCAAAAGTTAGAAAACAACAGAGAGGATTGAACCATGAGTAAAATTAAAGTAATCAAAAAGAATGACGGTTATACGGCGGAATACGATGTGGGGGATGTGTTTGAGGTTACAGGTACCTGGTATGGGGGAGTGCATATCAGCGGAAAAACAGGAATACCGGTCTCCCTGGAGAAGGAGGAGTATATAGAGCTGGCTCCGGAGCCGGAGACTTCCGCCGGGGACATGGAGGCAAGAGACATCCGGGTGGGCGATATTGTTCAGCATTTTAAGCGGGAGCAGGTCTCCTCCGAGACATCTGCGTATCTCTATAAAGTACTGGCCTTCGCCCAGCACACGGAAAACGACGAGCAGCTGGTGATCTACCAGGCGCTGTACGCGCCCTTTAAGGTGTATGCCCGGCCCCGGGCCATGTTTATGGGGCAGGTGGATCGGAAAAAATATCCACAGGTGAAGCAGAAGTATCGGTTTGAGAAGGTGTGCGGGGAGTAGAAGGAAAAGCAAATTATATAATTGCAAACACAAAGATAAAATGGTACAATTTGCATACGGAAGAGTACCCATGACAGGGTG
The DNA here is from genome assembly GCA_018711815.1 of Candidatus Egerieimonas intestinavium. Classification (GTDB taxonomy): domain Bacteria; phylum Bacillota; class Clostridia; order Lachnospirales; family Lachnospiraceae; genus Egerieimonas; species Egerieimonas intestinavium. The sequence continues at coordinate 1,447 of DVHU01000028.1, read as the reverse complement.
GTAAGCCTCCCGAGCCGATGGAAAACCGGTTCGCCGGAATACATAGGAAGGGAGGTGGCGTATATGAGTGCGTATGAAGTCCTTTCGATATTCATCGGGATATTGGCGCTGTTAATATCTTTTGGAAGTTTGCTCATTGCGTTGCTTGCCTTTCTCGACAGAGAAAACAAGCGAAAAAAATAATGCCCACCCCGTCTGCCAACGGGATGGGCGGCTCTTGCTGAGAGCTAAATAACCATCTTCGGGAGCATCCACTTTGGAGTGGGTGCTCTTTCTATATTTATTATATAGCAAATATTTATATTTAGCAATATAAATATTTTTTTCCACCTCATTTCCCTAACGCCCGGCAGAAAAACAGTTCCTGACACTCGGCAGAAAAAATTCCTGACACTCGGCAGAAAAAATTAGCTTGACAGAACAGAGTGCGGGGGGCATCATAAAAGTAATAGAATATACGGGAAGCATGGGAGAGTGCGGAGGTGGCGAATGCTGTCTGTAGAAAATATTAAAAATATAAAAGAATTAGAGTTTGCGGTCTTTTGTATAGAAAATGTTGCGGACAAGCTTAAGAAGGATGCCGTGAAGGTTTATGAAGCATTGGCTAAAAGCGAGCTCCTCAATGGATATATTATACCTGAGTATGAGGTGCTCCACACCCAGGGCAAAGAATACATCGTGGAAGATATTATTCGTCTGATGGAAGAAAGGGGTGTGGAAGTGTGATTTTATATCATGGCTCTTATATGGAAATTTCCAGACCGGATCTAGCCTACTCCAGAGGCAATGTAGATTTTGGACGAGGATTTTATACTCCCCCTATTTATGAACAGGCAGTAAAGTGGTGTAGAAAATTTAAACGTCAGGGAAGGACGCTTCGGATTATGATCTGGTAGTGGGCGGCGTAGCCAATCTGTTTCAGATCAACAGAGGCTATTGAAAAATATTTGCGTTTTGAAGGGAGTGAGCAGGTATGAATGCGCATCCTATCTTGCTGCAAAAGAAATATGCCCGGGTTATTGAATGCTTTGCGAACCGGGAGAAAATCTCCAGGGATGCAGCCCTCGCCTTTTTTTATCACTCGCTGGTTTATCAGCTGATGCGGGAGGGCGTGTCGGATATGCACTGCATGAGCGACGAATACCTGGCGGAAGAGCTGCAGGAGGAATATGCGGCCGGGAAGCAGAAGCCGGTGAGAGGATAAGAGGTAAAATGCAGATTTAGAAAAACAGACAGCCGTCGGCGGTGCAGGGGATTTGCACGTGGAAGATACGGACAAATACTGCCAGCCTGCGGCTTTTTTATTTAACAGGAAACTACCCTCTCTTTACAAGGACACACACGCCTCAATCCATGATATTTTCGCGATTTGCGGCGTTATCCTCAATCGGCGTACGTCCAGTACGCCTCAATCGTCTGCCTTGCAAATCACGAAAATCTTCATGGT
>DVHU01000027.1 GCA_018711815.1 Candidatus Egerieimonas intestinavium | reverse complement strand
ACCATGAAGATTTTCGTGATTTGCAAGGCAGACGATTGAGGCGTACTGGACGTACGCCGATTGAGGATAACGCCGCAAATCGCGAAAATATCATGGATTGAGGCGTGTGTGTCCTTGTAAAGAGAGGGTATCTTTTACGAAGCTTAGTTTCTCATACCTACCATAACAAATCTCCCGGAAAATGTACACAAAAAAATCCTATCTCCCGACATTCTGTGATATACTACAGTAGAAATAGCTACCGCAGGCCGGATCCTTCGGTCTGTGACAGCTTGCCCGTATCATTATTCAACATAAAAGGAGCGGCCATGGACTATCAGCAGTTTTTTCCCTTTATCAAGTATTTGACACCGGAGCAGAAGCATCAGCTGCTCTCCTCTCTCCAGCCCCTTTCTTTTAAAAAAGGGGATCCCATCCACGACGGCCAGCAGTGCACTGGCCTGTACGCGGTGGAATCCGGACTTTTGAGGGTCTACATTTTTTCTGACGAGGGCAAGGAAATCACCCTGTACCGCCTGGCGGACTATGATATCTGCCTGCTGTCCGCCTCCTGCATGCTGCGCAGCATACAGTTTGAGGTACATATCCAGGCGGCGGAGGATTCCCGGGTAATCCTTCTCCCCACAGCCGTCTACGCTCAGCTGAGGGAGGAAAATGTCCATGTGGCCAACTATACCAACGAGCTTTTGGCCTCCCGCTTTTCGGAAATCATGTGGCTCCTGGATCAGATTCTCTATAAAAAGCTGGACAGCCGCCTGGCGGCCTTCCTGATCGAGGAGAAGGAGCGCGGAAACGATCCCCTGACCATGACCCACGAAGAAATCAGCCGTCAGCTGGGCACCGCCCGGGAGGTGGTAAGCCGAATGCTGAAATATTTCCAGCGGGAAGGGCTCATCCAGCAGAGCCGCGGCTGTACCCATATCACCGACCTGGATAAGCTTATGGCCTTAGCCCGGGAAAGCCTTCGCTGACTGCCCAGAGAACCAGCAGATGGGCCGGGTAAAAAAGGTAAAAGAACCATTGAAAAACGCGCTTGCCTCTCCGAGCGCGTTTTCCGTTGTAGAGATACAAAATGACCAGCCCTGAGCAAAGAGGGCCCAGACAGGATAATCCTGTCCGCAGCAGTGCCTGCCAAAGGCTGGCGCTATATTCCACATAGAACAGAAATTCATCAGCTCCATAAAACAGAATCCCTAGGCCGTAGGCCAAAGCCCCCTGCCTCCTGGAGGGATAGCTCCACCAAAACAGCAGGGTAAATATGGGGGCCAGGACGCCCCAATCGCTGTTGCTGGTCAGCAGAATCAGACACACAGTGGCAATCGCCCGCAGCAGGGTATCCCGTATCTCCTCCTGCACCCACAAAATTCCAAAGCAGATCAGCAGGGTGAAAATCATGCTATGGGTCTTTGTATCTAGGGCCAGGCGGTAAGGGAGCTCAGAGACCAGGGCAAAGAGTAAAAGCCGAAGACCGTATTTTCCCCTGTCCCTGGTATAGTGGTATCCCTCCACCAGGAAATAGCACATGGTGATGGCCGTGAAATATCCCGCATTTACAAAGACCGTATATAGCCCGGAGCCGGGCACGAGAAAAATAAGCCCTATATGGTTCAGCGCCATGAGAACTATGGCCGCCAATTTTATCAGATCCTGATTGATCCCTGTTCGCCTCCCCGGCCGACGCGTCATCATTCTTCCCCCTTTGCCCTGGATTTAAATCGCCCCATCTCAATGGAGCTTATGGTATCACCCCCAAGTTTTCTTGTCAATATTTCCCGGTAAGTTTTCGGTGCCCCCGGTCTGCATCAGGGATAGAAATAATCCATGACAAAGGCCGCTGCAATCCGGCACCCGGCAGGCAGGCTGGAGAGCTCTATCCACTCTCCCTTGGTGTGGGCCCCGCCCCCCAGGCAGGTGCCCAGACAGAGGGAGGGGATTCCCATGGAGAGGGGGATATTGCAGTCCGTGGAGGCCGCCTTAACCACCGGCCTTTTCCCCGCATACCGGGTAATGATGTCCACGCCCTTTTGGGTGAGAGCCGCAAGCTTTTCCTCGTCCACCATGCTGCCGCAGGGGCGCTGCCCCAGAGGCTCCACCAGAACTGTAATGCCGCTGCGGCGGTAGGCCTCGATGACTCCCTGAAAATAGTCCTCCATGATCTGCAGGCAATCCTTATCCTCCGACCGGTACTCATAGAGCATTTCCGCCTGCTGGGCAATGGTGTTTACGGAGGTGCCTCCCTGGGCCACCCCCACGTTGAAGGTGGTGGGGGCTTTGTCCGGAACCTTTATGGCGTAAAGCATATCGATCATTTTGGAGAGCTGATGGATGGCGCTTCGATTGCCGAAATTTCCAAAGGCATGGCCGCCCTCGGTGCGCACCTCCACCCGGTAGCGGGAGGAGCCCACCGCCCGGTTGGCCATTCCTGTGCAGTAGCCGTCAAAGGAAACCACCTGGCGCACCCGATCCCCGTAGTCCTTCATCAGCTGGCGGCTGCCCTTGAGGTTGCCCAATCCCTCCTCACAGGAATTTGCCACAAACAGGATGCCCCATTTGGGCTGAGGCTTATGTATGGCAATGTATTTTTCCAGCATCAGGAGGATAGCCAGGTTTGTAGTGTCGTCCCCCACGCCGGGACAGAAGAGTTTTCCCTCCTCCTCCCTCATGGGGTGGGGAACAAGCTCCGGAAATACCGTATCCATGTGGGCCATAAAGACGATCAGATCCCTTCCCTCCTCACAGCCCACGGGATAGATGACGTTGAGGGCTTCGTCGATGGTCACTCCCTCCGCCCCATTTTTCTCCAACCACTCTTTGCAGAAGGCGGCCCTTCGCTCCTCCCGATGGGAGGGGGCGGGGATACCGCAGAGCTCCCGGATAAGTTCCTTCAGCTCCTCCTGGCTCTCATTCAGATAATTTTCCAGTTCTTCCGTGAGTTCATAGGTCATTTCCATAATCTTTATCTCCTATCCAATGTTTATTCTTCTCCTCAAAGCCCCTGAAATCCTCTGCCGGCCCCCAGGCCGGGGCAGATCAGGATACAAACTGTATATTGTACAGTCCCAGAAATCCGGCCAGGGTGAAAACCACCAAGCCGATGGCTGCAAAGAGCAGAAGCGTGTTGAATTCCTTTTTCTGCTCCTTGTCGTCGGGGTTGTAGATTGTTCCGTAATTGGCCAGAACATTTGCGCCGATGGTGGACATGGGGGACACAGCCGTGGAATAGGAGCCCAGGCCGATGGCCGTCACCAGGGACTGTATGGGAACTCCGGGGAGCATAGCTGTCAGCTCCACCGCCACGGGAATCAGCGTGGGCATCACCACGCCCGAGGCAGAAGAGACCACGCTCATCAGGCCGGCAACAGCGCACAGAACCGCCGGGGCAATGGCTTTATTGGAGATGAGCGCGATCCCCTGGGAAATCAGGGAGATACCGCCCAGGGAGGCAACTACGCCCACCATGATGGTCATACCGCCCACGGTAAACAGCGAATTCCAGGGCAGGCGCTTGATCAGCTGCTTGCCGTCGCCCACGCCCACAACGCACAAAATCATGGCGATGATCATGGCCACAACGGCTATATCCAATCCGAGGAAAAGATTTCCCAGGACAAAGATCACATAGCCCAGCAGAGTCAGCTTGTGTTTCCAGGTCAGGGGATGGATTTCTATATTCCCCACGTCCTTGGGCGTTTCCTTGTGCCATCCGTAGACAAAGTAGAAAACTACAAACAATATGGTGGCGATGATAGTTCCGGCTATGGCCGTATTCCAGGAATTATGAGAAATTTCGGCGTTGGCTGCCACCGACGACAGGGTTATGGCCGGAAGGGAATAGGGGGCAAAGCTCCCGGCCCAAACCTCCAAAAGCCCTATGCCAACGATTTTCTGCACCGGCATCTTCATGACGTAGGCCAGCTCGCACAAAACCGGAAGGATAAGCAGAAACATGGCGGTTCCCGCATATTCGCACAAAACCAAACCCGCATACAGGATCACCGGGAACAGGCGGATGGCCCTGCCGCAGCCGATCTTGATTATGCGTTGGGCCAAGGCCTCCATGGTCCCGTTGTATTTGGCCACACAAATAAGACACTGCATTCCCATCATACGCAGAAACAGCAGGGCGTTAAAGCCTCCCAGAATATCCTTGTATGACATGCCGCCCAGGGTGCCCACCAACAGGGCCACCGCCATGCCCACCAATCCTATATTGATATTTTTCTTGTTCGCGATGATTATGACTATCACCAAAGACACCAAAGAAACAATTGCCCACATACGCACTTCTCCTCTCTCGTTTTTTGTTATTTGTGATTTGTCTGACAATTGTTAGGATCCCAACTCTTCTACCTCTATAGTAAAAGACAAAAACGAATTTGTGAAATACCGATTCTGTGATATAATATAACCATCTTTTTATTATTTCTCACTATAGCCGCTTTCAGCGGACATATCCAGATAACAGAAAGGAAATATGATGCCAGCTTTGGCGGGCATCATACAGGGAGGGCTATGAATATCCTGCATCTTCGCTATTTTGAGGTTATCGCTTATTATGAAAATCTTTCCAAGGCTGCCCAGGTACTGATGGTGTCCCAGCCCGCCCTGAGCAATGTTCTCTCCCAACTGGAGGCGGAGCTGGGCGTTCCCCTTTTTGAGCGCAGCGGAAAAAAGCTGATGATCAACGCCTCGGGAAAACTGTTTCTCCGGACAACGAAAAATATCCTCCATCTGTTGGACGACAGCCTTTCCAATCTGAAAAACCAGCAGACAATTTCCGGGCAGCTGCGCATCTGCTTTCATATTTACTGTGCGGAATTGTTAAAGGACATCAGCGCCTTTACCCAGCTAAACCCGGACGCTCAGTTTTATTTTTACAGTGCCGAGAAGCTTAAGGGAGATCTTTTGAACACTGCAGTGGACTTGATTGTTCTGCCTGATTACAAATGGGAATCTGTGCCCACCATAACCTTGGGAACCTCCAGCACAATTTATGCGGTGCTCCCCCGGGGACACAGGCTGGCGGACCGGGATTCCATCGAGCTTAGCGAGCTCAAGGATGAATATTTCTATTTCACCTCCTCCAGAGACGGGGTGATGGGGCGGGCGTACAGCCAATGCTTGGACGCCGGTTTTACCCCCAAGGTCCGCTATATTTCGGACGATAACATCGCTTACCAGTCCATTCTTCTCACGGGTACCGCCATCACCCTGACCTATGACATCAATTCCCTGTTCTATCAAAAGTGGAATGATCTGGTGGCCGTGCCCATCCGGGACCGGCATCACAGCGAAAGAAAAATCGGCCTCTGCTTTACCTCAAGCTCTCCCTCCCCGCTGCTCTACGCCTTCTGGAATTTCGTCCGGGAAAGGCATGGGGGAGAGGACGCCTGCCAGGGGCCTCCCCTGGAGGGGAAGTTTTAGGGGAAACGGCAGGAAAGCCAAATATAGGGGATGCTGCATTATTCGATATTCTCGTTAATTGCAACATCCCCTATATAAAATGCTTCTGCTTAAACTTGTATACATTTTCCTTTGCCGTCACAAAATCCACCTCTGCATTGCCGTGTTCGGAGAAATTTTTCTGCCATTTGAAGTCAAATAATCTGTAATGCTTCTGATGGATACGGGATTTCCGACCACACTGGCCAAATACTTCGCTATGTTTTTTAAGAGTGTTATGTCGTTTTATGTATTAATCAATTTATATTCCGATTTATTTCACCACCGCAGGCAAGCGGATCTCTTGCCGCCACAGTAATGGTTCCGTCTTCTGTGCCTATCTGGCAGCTGTCTTCCGCCTCCGGAATCACATCCGCAGCCAGAAGCGAAAACGAGCGTGGTACACAGTATTCCCCAAAGTAACTTTTTTATTTTAACTCCCTTCTCTGCAAAAACACACTTGCAGGCAAGCTGCAGGAACGCTTTATCTGAATTGATAAACCATTATGTATTCTTCTTCATTTTCTTTTACTGCCTTAAAGCCTAGTTTCCGATACATATTGACCGCATAATTTGCTTTCTGTACGGATAAAGATGTCTGCTTATATCCCTTATCTTTCAGAAATTGGAGCATTTCTTTCATAAGTGCCGTACCTAATCCTAAGCGCCTGTATTCCTCATAAAGTGATATGGCAAGTGAAGGTGTTTCGTC
>DVHU01000026.1 GCA_018711815.1 Candidatus Egerieimonas intestinavium | reverse complement strand
CCCCGTATATTTATGGCATTTGTACGAATTTGCCGAGCACACCTTCGAGACCTTAGGCTCGAAGTGAGCGCAGGCTGAGTACAAATCCATAAATATACGGGGGTTCTCACCTCCCTTTTCCCCGGCGGTAGCACCTAGGCCAAATACAAATCCATAAATATACGGGGGGTTCTCACCTACCCCTGCGGTAACACCTAGGCCAAATACAAATCCATAAATATACGGGGGGTCTCACCTCACTTTTCCCCGGCGGTATCTCCTGGACCGAGTCCAGCAGCAGCGGAGGGGGCCTTCGCTTCCCTTCAGCGGTATCTGCTGGACCGAGTCCAGCAGCAGCGGAGGGGGCCTTCGGCCCCCTCCTTAGTTGCTGGTTAAATATTTTTCTATACAGCGCATGGCGTCTGCTTCGTCGCAGCCATCCACGTAAACAGTCACTTCTTCACCGGTGTCCAAGCCCAGAGTCATCATTCCCATTATACTTTTGGCGTTTACCTTCTTATTGCCGCTCTCCACATGCACATTGCTCTTAAATTGGCTTGCCACCTGCACCAGCATTGCAACCGGTCTCGTCTCCAATCCACTGGCCAACTGGATTGTAATCTGTTTTTTAATCATAATAACTCCTCCTTGTTTCCCTTCAGCCCGTCGGCAATCTCGCTTATCTTTCTCAGCCTGTGATTGACTCCCGATTTTCCCACCGGGGGTTTTAGCATCATCCCCAGCTCTTTTAGTGTGGCTTCCGGAAACTCTAACCGCAATCTCGCAATTTCCTCCAGTCCTTCCGGCAGACTGGAAAGCCCCCTCATATCCCGTATATAGCGTATATCCTCCATCTGCTTCAGCGCAGCGTGCACGGTCTTGTTGATGTTGGCAGTCTCACAGTTCACCTTGCGATTGACGCTGTTGCGCATCTCCTTCAGAATCCGGACATTCTCCAGCTTCATGAGGGATATGCCTGCTCCCATCAAACCCAGAAGCTCCACAATCTGAGCTCCCTCTTTCACATAGACCACATAGTACTTCTTGCGCTCCACCACCTTGGCGTCCACGGAAAATCCCCGGATCAGCTCCTTCAGCTGGCCAGCCTGTTTCTGATCAGAACAGACAAGCTCAAAATGGTAAAATTTTTCCGGATCGCTGATGGATCCCGACATCAGAAAGGCCCCCCGAAGATACGCCCGACGGCAGCAGTTCTGCTGCAGAATCAGCTCCGAGGCCAGGGGAAAGCTCCCGGTTCTCTCCAGTTCCGGAGACAGCATCTTCGTAGCCTTGAGTATCTGCATCATCTTCTCATGATCAGATACCGATACAGAATATGTATTTCCTCTTTTTGGGCCTTGCGAATTACCCGAAAAGATTTCTGTGTCTATCTTAAATGTTTTTCTCAACAATGTAAAGTACTTTTTCGCAACAGATTCATTTTCCGTTGAAAATATGATCGAAAATTCTCCTGCCTCATTCCTGGCCACCCGGCCGTTCAGACACAGCATGGCCGCCACCTCCGCAATCTGGCAGTGGCGCGCCGCCGGATACTGGCGGCTTAATTCTTCCTTCACTTCCCCGGAAAAGGACATATACCCGATCTCTCCTTTATTTGCCCCGGCTGGCATCCTTATCAATATCCCGGTGCTCTACCCGGACGCCGATGTCCTCCATCTGGGCAAGTCTCTGAAAAAGTCCGTTGGCCAGAGTCACCGATCGGTGCTTGCCTCCGGTACAGCCGATGCCGATAACCAGCTGATTTTTCCCCTCCACAATATAGTTGGGAATCAAAAAGCGCACCAGATCCTCCACCTTATCCAGGAACTCCCCCGCCTGCCGGCAGTTCATGACAAAGCTTCGCACCGGCTCGTCATTGCCCGTGTAGGGCCGCAGCTCCTCCAAATAGTAGGGATTGGGCAGAAAACGCACGTCAAAGACCAGATCCGCGTCCCCGGGAATTCCGTACTTGAAGCCGAAAGACAGAATCGTCACGATCAGGCTCTTAAATCCACAGTTCTGCACAAAGATTTTGTCAATCTCCTGCTTCAGTTCCCGGGACAAAAGCTGGCTGGTATCAATGATGTAGTCCGCCCGGCGCTTGAGGAATTCCAGCTTCTTCCTCTCCCGGGCAATGCCCGCGTCCACCCTCCCGGTGCGGTCCAGGGGATGGTTCCTGCGGGTCTCCTTGTACCGCTTTACCAGCACCTGATCCTGGGCGTCCAGAAATAAAATCTCATGGGAAATCCCCGCCTCCCGGAGATTGTCCAAAACCCCTTCCAGCTGCTCAAAGGCGTTTCCGCTTCTCACATCCAGGCCCACAGCCACCTTGCTGATCTCCCCGGAGCCTCCCTCCAGAGTCAGCTGAGCAAATTTGTCCACCAGGGGAATAGGCAGGTTATCCACACAAAAATAATCCGCATCCTCCAGCATTTTCAGGGCCGAGCTCTTCCCCGCCCCCGACATGCCGGTCACGATCACAAACCGCATGCTCTCTCCTCAAACTTCCTCTTACTGAAAATCACCCAGAAACTGCACCTCCGGCTCCAGCTCCACGCCAAAGCGCTCCTTCACCTTTGCCTGCACATCCTGAATCAGCCTTTGTACATCGGCGGCGGTGGCGTCCCCCACATTGATCACAAAGCCGCAGTGCTTTGTGGAAATTTGGGCGCCTCCCACCTGGTAGCCCCGAAGGCCCGCGTCCATAATCAGCTTTCCGGCAAAATGTCCCTGAGGCCGCTTAAAGGTACTGCCGGCGCTGGGGTATTCCAGGGGCTGCTTGGCCACGCGCCTGTCCTTAAGCTCCTCCATGCATCCCCGGATAGCCTCCGGATCCCCGGCGGCAAGCTCAAGCTCCGCCTCCAGAACCACGTATCCCTTTTCCTTGATGATGCTGGTCCGATAATCAAGCTCAAGCTCCGCCACCGAAAGAGTCAGCTCTTCCCCCTCGGGAGTTAAAACCACAGCCTGCCTCAGCACCTGCTTCATCTCCCCGCCGTAGGCTCCTGCGTTCATCATCACGGCACCCCCCACGGTGCCCGGGATTCCCGAAGCAAATTCCATGCCCGTCAGCCCATGCTTTAAAGCTTCCGCGGAAACCTTAGACAGGAGAGCTCCTGCCTGAACCCGTATGCGGCTGCCCTCCACTGTACAGTTACACATATTTTTATAAATTTGGATAATCACTCCCCGGTAGCCCGAGTCGCTGACCAGCAGATTACTGCCGTTTCCCAAAATAAACCAGGGAAGCTCTTCCTCCCGGCAGAGGTTTAAAATCTCCTTTATCTCCTGCCGGCTGTGGGGGCAGAGGTAGTAATCCGCCTCCCCTCCGATCCGAAAGGTAGTATGCTTTGCCATGGGCTCCCGCTGATAAACATTGTCGCTGCCCAATATTTCACAAAATCGGTGATAAATTTCTTCTCTCAACAATTCTCTCCTGTTTTCTGTTCCTTAATATCTACGCTATTTTCTCAGCTGTATTCCTGTGAGATCCCGGATCACCTCTCCGGCGATCATAAGCCCCGCCACGCTGGGCACAAAGGAAATGCTCCCGGGCACCGGATGGCCGCTGGTTCCCTTGGTCTCCCGGCTGTCCGCCCTCCTGGCGGCCACCGGCTCCCGGGAGTAGAGCACCTTCACCTTCCTGATCTTGCGCTTCCTCAGCTCAGTCCTCATCACCTTAGCCAGGGGGCATACGCTGGTTTTGGAAATATCCGTTATCTCAAAGCGGGCGGGGTTAAGCTTATTTCCCGTGCCCATACAGGATAAAATCGGCACCCCCGCCTCCTTGGCCTGCTCAATCAGCAGAAGCTTGGAGCTGACGGTGTCGATGGCATCCACCACATAATCGAAGTTTTTAAAATCAAACATAGATGCCGTATCCTGATTATAAAAGGTCTGGTACGTGTGCACCAATATCTGATCGTCGATGTCCCGGATCCTCTGCTTGGCCACCTCGGTCTTTGCCTGTCCGATGGTGGAGGTCAGGGCGTAGAGCTGACGGTTAATGTTGGTCTCCGAGACCTGATCATTATCCACCAGGATAAGATTTCCCACTCCGCTGCGAGCCAGAGCTTCCACCACATAAGAGCCCACTCCGCCCAGGCCGAACACGGCTACCCGCGCCCCGGCCAGCAGCCTCATCTTATCTTCCCCCAGTAATAATTCGGTTCTTGCGTATCTTTCCACGGGCTTTCTCTCCTAACGATTATTAATTCATTATACTATCATCCCGGAAAAAGTGCAAGAATAGCTGTCAGCCCGTAGACCCCAGAGCCTGATCCGCTGCCTTTCAGGGTTTAGAAAGCCGCGAAAGGCAGCCTTAATCCTTCATCTTGGGCTGAAAAATAAGGCTGGCCAGATAGCTGAAGATCAAAGCCCCGGAGATTCCCACCGCGCTGGCGGTAAAGCCCCCGGAAAATATGCCCAGAAATCCCCGGCTGTCCACTGCGTCCCTGACTCCCTCCCAGAGAGCATTCCCAAATCCCAGCAGAGGCACGGAGGCTCCGGCTCCGGCAAAGTCAATCATAGGCCGGTAAATGCCCAGAGCCCCCAGAAGAGCTCCGGTGCAGACCAAAAGCACCATCACCCGGCCCGGCAGCAGCTTGGTCCGATCCAGGAGAATCTGCACCAGGGCGCAGATCAGTCCGCCCACCCAAAAAGCGTTCACATATTCCATCTGTTTATCCCTCCACATGCTCCAGAATCACGCCGTGGGCAATCCCCGGCACACTCTGACCCTCGTAAAAGCTCACCTTGGACATAAGGGCCCCGGTGGGTACAAAAAGCAGACGCTTCCACTCTCCGGCTGCCAGCCTCGGCAGCAGCTCCGCCGCCAGCACACTGGCGGAGCAGCCGCAGCCGCTTCCCCCCGCGTGGGTGTCCTGGCTTGCGGGATCAAAGATCATCATGCCGCAGTCCATATGCTGCCCCCGGATATCCCAGCCCTCCTGCTCCAGCAGGTCAAAGAGGATCTGCTGTCCCACAAATCCCAGATCCCCGGTGACAATCCGGTCATATGCGCCCGGCTGCCAGCCAAAATCCGCCAGATTGCGGCTGATGGTATCGCAGGCCGCCGGGGCCATACAGGCCCCCATGTTTTGGGAATCCTTCAGCCCGTAGTCCACGATCTTGCCGGTGGTCAATCCCGCAATCCGCACCTTGCCCTTCTTGGTTCCCACCACGCAGGCTCCGCTGCCGGTGACGGTCCAGCTGGCGGACAGGGGCCGCTGGCTCCCATAGTCCAGGGGAAAGCGAAATTCTTTCTCCGCAGAACCGAAGTGGCTGGAGGTCAGGGCCAGCACCGGATCCGCATACCCTCCCGCCACGGCCATGGACGCCATGGACAGGGCCTCCCCCATGGTGGAGCAGGCGCCGAAAAGTCCGTACAGGGGACGCTCCAGGGAGGAGATGCCAAAGGTGGAGGCGGAGCACTGGGCCAGCAGATCCCCGGCGTAGATCAGCCGAATCTCCTCCATGGAGAGCCCGGCCTTTGCCGCCGCCCGCCGGGCGGCCTCCGTCTGGAAACGGCTCTCCGCCTCCTCCCAGGTATTGCAGCCGTACAGGGGATCCTCCTCCACCTGGTCAAACTGCGCTCCCAGAGGTCCCTCCCCCTCCTTCTGCCCCACCACCGAGGCGTAACTGTTGATATAGATTTCCCGGTCAAACCGGATGCTCTGTGTACCTGTCATCTGACTCATGGGCCTTCCTCCTTAAAATAGTCCGTAGATATAGTAGATCAGCCCCAGCAGGGCGGAGCTGCCGATGCCATAGAGGATCACCGGCCCGGCAATGGTGAAAATCTTGCATCCTATGCCGAACACCTGCCCCTCCTTCTGGTACTCAATGGCAGGGGCAGCCACGGAATTGGCGAACCCGGTGATGGGTACCAGGGTTCCGGCTCCCCCAAACTTAGCGATTTTCGCGTACAGGTGAAATCCTGTCAGCAGGACGCTGAGAAACACCAGCAGCAGGGAACACCAGGTCCCGGCTTCCGTGTCGTCCAGACCAAACCGCTCTGTCCCCAGGTGGAGAATCCCCTGCCCCAGGGTACAGATGCTTCCCCCCACCAGGAAGGCCTTCAGCATATTCATGGGCAGGCTGTGTTTGGGCGTCACTTGATTGACATAAGCTTCATACTGTTTCTTTTTTTCCTCGCTGCTTAAATTTTCCATCTAAAACCATCCTTTCCAGAAAAATAACAGGGAGCCCAGGGCTTTCCCCAGGGCCATGGACAGAATCACTAAGCCGATCCCCACGGTTAGGCCCACCCGCCGGGCCATGATGGCATAGATATTGACCACCTCGCCCAGAGCGATGATCCAGCTCCCCAGGAAAATCCCAAAGAGCAGGCCGCAGACGGCCAATCCCGCCTCCCCCAGGGGCAGAGGGATCCGGTAGAGCCATACCAGATTACCCAAAAAGGCTCCGGCCATGGCGCAGTCCTCATAGAGCCTGACCTTGGACGCCGTCTTAGTGATTCCCGCGTACCGGGGGACAATTCCCAGGCTGATGATAAAAGCCACCACGCCGCTGGCGATCACCCCTCCGGCAAAGAGCCCCAGAAGTCCCAGAAAAATTTGTGCGGTCACGGCTGTTTTCCCCCTCCCTGAGGCTGTCCCCTGTCCTCCTGATCAATGAGGGTGGTATTTACCTGGTCCTCATAGACGCGCATTTCCACCTCCATGGGGGTGGGATCCTGGGTCAGTTTCCGGGGGCCGAAATGATTGAAAAAGAACACTACCCCCAGACCTATGCCCACGGAGTAGGCTATCTCCAATATCGTGAACCCTTTCTCCGGATTCCCGGTAAACTGCTGATAAATATGGTCAAAAAGCCCCGCCACATCCACGTCTGTGTTGAAGGTCATGATGGAGAAGGCCGAGCCGAAAAAGGTCACCAGACAGACCAGCGCCGTCTTAATCCAGGGCCAGAGCCTGCTGCCCGGGGAGGGCTTCTCAAAGGTGATGAGAAACTCCGGCTCCCCCATGTGGGTCACCTCCACCTGCTCCAGATGCTTCTGCACCAGAACCACCAGGCTGATGGCGGTGACCACGTAGCGGCCGTACTGCCCCTTGGGAATCTGCATAACTTTCAGCGTCTGGGCCTTGGCCAGAACCCGGGGATTGGAGCAGGAGAGCTTGGCGATATCCCCCAGGGCCACCGCCTCGCTGCCCACCTTCACATTCTTCTCCGTGGCCAGGTACAGGGTGTCACTCATGGCTCTCCTCCTCCCAGGCCACCGCCTTCACCAGGGTCCCCCGGGGAAGCTCCTCTTCCTTGGTCTGGTTCCAGAAATAGAAGGCTATCCCTGCGGCGATGGCCAGCAGGAACAGCAGGCCCGTCAAAAGCCATGCCTTTCTTTTCTTCGTCATCTCGTTCACTTCCTTTGTCATTTATTACCCAGTATGCCGTTTTCTCCCGGAAACTATGCAGGGACCGCCGCATGAATCTTTAGCGGCGATCCCCAAAAGTCAAATCTTGTGTATAGCTGCGCTGCGGCAGGACTTACAGCCTCTGCCGCAGCTGCTTTAATATTCTTTTTTCCATGCGGGAGACCTGTACCTGGGAAATGCCCAGCTCCCGGGCGATCTCCGCCTGGGTTCTCTCCTGGAAAAACCGCTGGTACAAAAGAGCCCTCTCCTGCCCCGGCAGGACGCCCAGTATCTCCTCCAGCAGCACCCGGTTTAAGAGCTCCTCCTGGCTGTCTCCCTCCGCCTCCAGCTTATCCTCCAGCTGGATGCTGCTGCCGTCCCCCTGGAAGATGGTCTGCTGAAGGGATTCCACCTCCGCCCCGGACTCCAGAGCCAGGATAAGCTCCTCCCGGTCAGCCTCCAGGGCCTGAGCAATCTCTGCCAGGGTGGGCTCCCGTCCCAGACTCCTCTCCAGCTCCTCCCGGGCCTGATAAGCCTTGCAGGCCGTCTCCTTCAGGGACCGGCTTACCTTCAGCATCCCGTCGTCCCGCAGGAAACGCTTGATCTCCCCGGTGATCATGGGAACTGCATAGGTGGAGAAGCGCACCTGGAAGGCGGGATCAAATTTATCCACCGCCTTGATCAGCCCGATGCTCCCGATCTGAAAGAGGTCTTCCTGATCCACCCCTCTTCCCAGGAACCGCCGGGCCACCGAATAAACCAGCCCCATATTTTCCTCAATTAACGTATCTCTCGCTTCCTTATCCCCTTGGTGTGCCCGCTGTATCAGGGAAAGGGTATGATCCATGCAGCCTCCTTCACTCTTCAAAGGGATGGGCGGCGCCTATCCGCTTCCTCATGTGCACCTCCGTGCCCACGCCCACCTGGGATACCACCACCACCTCATCCATAAAAGCCTCCATAAAGGCAAACCCCATGCCGGAGCGATCCAGCTCCGGCTTTGTGGTGAACATGGGTTCCATGGCCTTCTTCACATCGGGGATCCCCCGCCCATGGTCAATCACCGTCACATACAGATCTCTGTCCACGGTCTTGCAGTCCACCCGTATCTTATGTACCTGGTTGTCGTACCCGTGGATAATGGCGTTGGTGATGGCCTCCGACAGGGCTGTTTTTACATCAGCCACCTCCTCCAGGGTAGGATTCAGCTGAGTGCAGAAGGCCGCCACCGCCACCCGGGCAAATCCCTCGTTGCAGGAACGGCTGTCAAATGTGATGCTCATTTCATTGGTGTTCTCCATAGTATTCCCCTTTCTATTCCCCTTTATGATTCCAGGCTGCTTCCCTGTTGACCGGTATCAGCTTATACAGGCCGGACATCCGGAAAATCCGGTGGATCCGCTCCCCCACATGAACGGCGCTCACCCGGCCGCCCATACATCCCATATTCCGGTATCTGCCCATGATCACGCCGATACCGGAACTGTCCATAAAAACCGTATCCTGAAAATCAAATATCACCTGGTTAATCCTTTGTTTTTCCAAAATCAGGTCTGCCCCGGCCCTGATTTTTTCCGCATTGTGATGGTCCAGCTCCTCCGGCACCCGGATAGTCAGACAGTTTCCCCTTACCAGAAAAATTTCCCTCTCTTCCATGCTATACTCCCTTCTCTATGATTCACCGTACGCAAGAAGGACTTTTGTACTTCCGTACAAAAGTCCTTCTGCTCTGAAGCTTCTCTTACTGTTCATCCGCGCCGGTCTGGCCGCCGTCCTGGCTGTCCTCCTCATCGGAAGCCCCGTTTCCTCCGGCATCTCCCGTTCTCTGGGTTGTGCCGTCTCCCGTATCGCCGTTTCCGCCGTTACCTGACTGGCTGTCACCGGTATTGTCAGTTCCGCCGTCTGCGCTCTGAGCTCCGCCGGATTCCGCCAGCTTCTTCTCCACCGCGCTTACGTAGGATTCCGCTTCTTTTCCTCTTCTTGTTCCCTTATTTTCCTCCGCCAACTGCTTCAGCAGCTCCAGCGCCTCAGCGTACTGCTCGTTGAGCCGGTACGCATGGGCCAGGTAGTACTTGGCGTTATAGTCGCTGTCGTCCAGCTCCACAGCCTTTTTCAGAGACTCGATGGCCGCCGGATAATCCTTGCTGGCGTAGGCCTGGGCCCCGGTATTGTAATAGCGCTTAAAGAGCGTTCCCTTTACCCCGTTCTGAATGGTATCGTAGAGCTCCTTGGATTCCACGGACAGAAGGTCCGCATTGATGGTCTCCATGGCGTTTACTGCCTGATCATAGCTTCCCGCCTGGTAAGCCGCGCTGGCCTTGATGAGGTTTTCGTAGTTGGCCACCTTCTCGTTGGCCTGGGCGATCTGCTCATTGGCAGAATTTACCGTCTCCTGGGACTGCTGAATCTCCTCCTCCTTCTTGGCCAGCTCCGCCGCCTGACTGGCCTGGGCGTTGCTGTAGCCCACCACCTTTTCATTGGCCTCCCGGTTTATTCTCTGGGTGGTGGCGGGGACAATCAAAAACCACAGGACGCAGGCGCCGATCACCAGGCCCAGCCCCACGTTGATCAGCGTGGCAAAGGCCGAGGTCTCCCGGAAGGCCGGAGGCTGGATAATAATTTCATTGTCCGCCTGATACACCGTCTGGCCCTCTGCCTCCCCGTGCCGGCGCTCCCGCAGGCTCCACCGGGAATCCAGGTTGGTGGCTGTGCCGGTCTGCTCCTCCACTTCCTTTAAGTAGCGCAGGGTGGTGGAATTAGTCCGGTCAATGCGGATGGCCTTTTTCAATGTTTTCCTGGCCTTCTCGTACTTGCCCTGGTGGATATAAACCAGCCCCAGCAGGTGGTAGGCCTTGATCATCCGGGGATTCTGCAGCAGAATCTTTTTCAGCTGGATTACCGCCACGTCGTCATTGCCTTCGCGGCAGCATTTCAGCGCCTCGTTAAACTTCTTGATGCTCAGATTAATGGAGTCCAGCTTGTTGGCCTCCTTCTGAAGCTTTTCAATATACTCCACTGCCAGATTGTTCTCTGCCTGCAGGTTCTTGCTGATGATCCACTCGCTCAGGGCGGAGACAGCTTCGCCCGTCTCATAGTAGACCAGCCCCAGCAGGTTCCTGGCCTGGATATTGAGCTTGTTAAACTTCAGACTTCGCAAAAGCAGATCAATGGATCCGGACAGATCCCGGATTTCCGCCTTTTCCAGCCCCTGATTATAATATAAATTGGACAGATGCTCCGCCTTCTTCTGCTGCTGTACATTTCTCCCGCAGTTGGGGCAGTACATGGAACGGTTCAGAGGCGCACCGCAGTTCATACAATTCATTCGTACTCCTTACTCTCCGGCCGCATAACCTTCTGACCGGGGCGCACCAGATCCTTCATCAGATCAATTACGTCCGTCAAATCCTGGTTGTAGATGGCGTTTTCCACCTCATCCACATCCAGGCTGGGTTTAAATTTTTTCAGTTCCTCTTCATAATTCAGCATTTCTTCTCCTCCTTCAGGGAAGCCTTGATCTCGCCGATCAGGTAGAGGGAGCCCACGCAGAATACCATGCCGTCCCGCTGGAAGGAGAGGGCTTTTTCCAAGGCCTTCGCCACCTCAGGCTCCGCGGCCACCTCCCGCACGCCGTTTTCCGAAAACAGCCGGGCCAATTCCTCGGCGGGAATCTCCCGATAGCCCCCGATCTGGGTAGTCACCACCGCGTCCGGGGCAATCTCCCGGCAGAGCAGCTCAATCATCTCCTGATACTGTTTGTCCGACACGGCGGAGAACAGCAGGACAATCCTGTTGTCCCTTCGGAAATGGCGAACCGTCTTCACAAACTGGGAAATTCCATCCTCATTGTGAGCGCCGTCCACGATGACTCCCGGCAGAATCGTCTCCATCCGCCCCGGCCAGTTTACCCGGCAGATTCCCTCCCGGAGCTTTTCATCCGGGATGCCGTGGAGCTTCTGCAGAGTTTTCATGGTAAAGTATGCCAGGGAGGCATTCATCATCTGATAAGCGGCGATGTAGGGGATCCGCAGCTCCTCTCCCTGGAAGCGGAAGATAATTCCCTCCCGGTTCTGCTGCACCAGCTGGTACTGGGCGGCCGTCAGCGCATAGGCCGGGCTTCCCAGCTTTTTGGCCTGGGCTTCAATCACCCGGGACACCTCCTCCGCATGGCCGTCATAGATAACCGGAACCCCGGGCTTGATGATGCCGGCCTTCTCCCCGGCAATCTCCTGCACCGTATTTCCCAGATACTCCATGTGGTCTAAGCTGATGGAGGTGATGATACAGGCCAGAGGCTTCTCCACAGAATTTGTGGCGTCCAGCCTCCCTCCCAGACCGGTCTCCAGCACCAGGTAATCCACCTGGGCTTCCCGGAAGATTTCCATGCCCATGAGAAACAGGGTCTCAAAATAGCTGGGATGGCCCATGCCCTCCGCCACCGCCTGGTCGATAACCTCCTTCACCCGAAGAAAGGTTTTCAGAAATACCTGGTCGGAGATCATCTCCCCATTGATCTGAAACCGCTCGTTGATGGTCACCAGATGGGGGGAAGTGAAAAGGCCTGCCCTATACCCGCCCTGCTTCAGCATGGAGGCCAGGTAGGCGCAGACGCTGCCCTTGCCGTTGGTTCCCGCCACATGGATCACCCGGAAATCATTCTGGGGATTTCCCAGACGTCTCAGCATCTCTTTCGTGTGCTCCAGCGGATGTTTTTCTGTAAACTTTGGGATCTGCTCTATGTAATCCACTGCCTGTCTATAATTCAAAATTACCACCACTTTATCCTTCTGTAATCTTTCTTTTGTCACTACCAGACACTCTTACATTATAATATAGTGGCGGGACTTGTCCAGTCCCAAACGTACATTTTTATCCTACTTTTTGCACGGTATTGCGTGGTTATGAGCTGGTTTCTGACGACATTTTTTCTTTTGGGCAAAGAAATGCGCCGGGGTGGACAGGCTCCCACGGATAAGCTATGCCCTGCCGGGAATCAAAAGCTCCGGCGTGGGAGTGGCCTCCGCATTTTCCTGAGACTGTTCGCCCTCCGGAAGGGACTTCTCCTCCGCAGAACCGCCTCCTTCCCCGGCAGAGCCCTCTTCTCCTGGGGTACCCGAGCCGGACAGTTCAGCATCTCCAGCGCCCTCCGGGGAGCCGGAGCCCTCAGGGCTGCCGGACTCCTCCGCTCCCGGCTCCTGTGGCGTCTCCGCCGCCTGGTCGGGATCCCAGAATATCCGCATATCTGTGCGGCTCAGCACCCGATGGGTGGAGCTGTTGCTCTGCTGGGCCACGCAAATCTCATCTCCGTTGGTCAGGGTCACATCCTTCACCAGCAGCGTGCTGGTATTCAGGAAGGTGGTGTCCGCCAGTTCTCCGTTGATCTCCAGATAGCTGGAGGCGGTGAAGTTCTCGCCGGTCACGTACCAGGTGCCGGAGCCCTTCTGGATTTCCTGCATTCCTTCAAAGACAATAGGAAGAGTGCCCAGCTGCATATCCGTAGCCTTGTAGGGATTCTCCCCGCCGAAGACGTATTTCTCCCCGTAAAGCATATCATACTGGAGCGCCTCCAGATCCACCTGGTAATTCTTGGTCTTTCTCCGGGTCTGGTGGTAGTTGAAGATCTGACCCTCGTGGATATCCAGGCGGTTCATCACCTCCGCGGCCATCTGATAGGCGGCAAGATTCTCCACCTTTCTCTCCAGTCCCATGTTGTCCCAGATCACGTACTGGGTCTGGAAAAGGTACCGATTCTTCAGGTCCCTCACCTCCAGCCCCATGGTGGGCAGGTGATCGCCGTACATCACCAGCACCGTGGGCTCGTCAAACTCCGCCAAAGTCTCCACCAGCTGCTGGACAAACTGATCCATCTCGTAGATCTGGTTGACGTAATACTCCCAGGAATAATTATTTTTCTCCCGGGTCTCCGCCCCGGACACGGTGATCTTCGGATCCGTCAGCAGAGGCTCCGTGGAGTAATCCCCGTGTCCCTGGACGGAAATGGTATAAATATAGTCCGGTCCCTCGGTGGACTCCAGACATTTCATAATCTCGTCGGTGAGAATGTAATCCTTCACCCAGCCCTGGGGCGTAGTGTCGGAAATATCCGGCATGTACTCCTCGGAGGTGAAGGTGTCAAATCCCAGCTTGGAAAATACGGTCTTCCTGGAATAGAAGTTGGCCTCGTTGTTGTGGATGGCGTGGGCGGAATAGCCCAGCTTATCCAGCACAAAGGGCACGCTCTCACAGGTCTCCTCCTTGAGGATGGATTTGTAGGGATACTCCCCGGGCCCGAAATAGTGCATGCTCATGCCGGTGATGCTCTCAAATTCCGTGTTGGCGGTTCCCGCTCCCACAGAGGGCACCCGGTAATAGCCGGAAGAATACTCCTCCATCAGCCTTCGGAAATTGGGGATGGGATCCTCCGACAGCTCCAGAAAATCCACCAGGGTAGGGTCAAAGAAAGACTCCAGCTGCAGAAAAATAATGTTGGTCTTCTGTTCTGCATTGGTCTCATCAATCTCCCCCTCGCTGTCCACAATATAGTCCATCAGCTCCTCAGAGTAGCCGTTGGGCTGACCGATTCCCGTGTTGAACACGGTGGTGGCCAGACAGTAGGGGTATCCGTAATCCTCGTAGGCGAAGGCGATGTTCCCGAAATAGCTGGAGAGCACCCGCTTCTGCAGGGCCAGATTCGTGGCTCCCCAGAAGGCCAGGCACACCCCCGCAATCAGGGCAATGTTCACGGGATAAAGCAGCTTCCCCTGATACCGGGGAGCCTTGAAGAACATCCACACCAGCACCGCCGCCGCGATAACCAGCAGCACGATCACCACCGCCACCATCACCGGTGACAGATACTTGTTCAAAATGCGCAGGGCGTCGCCGATCAGCTTCAGATCCGGCCCTGTAAAGGGAGTCACCCGGCTGGCCAGCAGCACGCCGTTGACACATCCCAGAATAAACCAAAAGAGCCCTATGAGGGCGCGCAGGAAAACTCTCCTGCGCACCAGGTAAGCCAGCGTAAAGGGCAGAAAAACAAGAAAGGTGTTATACAGAAATACCCAGGGCTTACTGGTCATATAGCTGATGCCCTCCCAGAGGGAGTGGCGGGAAATGGACTCTATCACCAGATAAAGCAGAGCACACCCCAAAAACTGCAGGGGTATGGACAACCGGTTGCAAATAAGAACTATTTTTTCCCTGTTGACTTGTTTCCAGTTAATTCCCTTCCATTCAAATTTTTTCATTTAACGCAGCTGCTCCAATCTATTCTTTACCTGCTCCATCATCTGGGTATATTTCGCCAGCTTCTCTTTCTCCTCCTGAACCTTGCTCTCAGGAGCCTTGCTGATGAAGCGCTCGTTGGAGAGCATGCCCTTGGCCCGGGCGATCTCGCCCGTCAGGCGCTTCTCCTCCTTCTGAAGACGCTCGATCTCTTTCTCCACGTCCACCAGCTCCGCAAAGGGCATGTAGATCACCGCCTGGGGCAGCACCGCGGACACCGCGTCCTCCCCGATGCCGGTCTTGTCTCCCTGCACCAGCACCTCGCTGGCGTAGCCTAAGGTTCCAAAGAATACCTTGCCGTTCTCAAAGATATCCCGCACTTCCTGGGCGTCCGCCACCACATACACGGTGGCCTTCTTGCTGGGGGGAACATTCATATCGGTTCTCACGGTACGGATGGCCCGGACTGCCTCCTTCATCATCTCCACCGCCTGCTCTTCCTGAGAGAAGCTCCACTCCTCCTTACACTCCGGCCAGGAAGAAATCATGATGGATTCCTCCTGGGGATTTAAGGTGCAGTAAATCTCCTCGGTGATAAAGGGCATGTAGGGGTGCAGAAGCTTCAACGCCTGGCCCAGAACGGTTTTCAGCGTCCACAGGGCCGCAGCCTTGGTGGTATCTTCCTCACTGTAAAGCCGGGGCTTCACCATCTCGATATACCAGTCGCAGAACTCCTCCCAGATAAAGTCGTAGATCTTCTGCACGGCGATGCCCAGCTCAAATTTCTCCATATTTTCCGTCACGTCGCGGATAACTCCGTTGATCTTGGAGAGAATCCACTTGTCGGCGCTGGTCAGCTGCTCCGCGGGCATCTCCTGGGGCACCTGAGCCTTCTCCAGATTCATCATGATAAATCGGGAAGCATTCCAAACCTTGTTGGCAAAGTTCCGGCTGGCCTCCACCCGCTCCCAGTAGAAACGCATATCATTTCCCGGGGCATTTCCGGTCATCAGGGTGAGACGCAGGGCGTCGGCGCCGTACTTCTCCACCACCTCCAGGGGATCGATGCCGTTGCCCAGGGATTTGCTCATCTTCCTTCCCTGGCTGTCCCGCACCAGTCCGTGGATCAGCACATGCTTGAAGGGAGATTTTCCCGTCTGCTCCAGGGCGGAAAATACCATACGGATTACCCAGAAGAAAATAATATCGTATCCCGTCACCAGCACGTTGGTGGGGTAGAAATAGTCAAGCTCCGGGGTCTTGTCCGGCCATCCCAGGGTGGAGAAGGGCCACAGGGCGGAGGAGAACCAGGTGTCCAGAGTGTCCTCATCCTGGGTCAGGTGGGTACAGCCGCACTTGGGACATTTCTCCGGGGCTCCTCCCCGCTTCACCACGATCTCGCCGCACTGGTCGCAGTACCAGGCGGGAATCCGGTGTCCCCACCAGAGCTGCCGGGAAATACACCAATCCCGGATATTTTCCAGCCAGTGGATATAAATCTTGTCGAAGCGGTCCGGCACAAAGTTCAGATCGTCGGTTTTCAGCACATCCAGCGCCGCCTGTCCCATCTCCTTCATCCGCACAAACCACTGGGGCTTCACCATGGGCTCCACGGTGGTGCCGCAGCGGTCATGGGTACCTACGTTGTGGGAGTGGGGAACCACCTTTACCAAAAGCCCCTGCTCCTTAAGATCCTTCACGATGGCTTTCCGGGCCTCATAGCGGTCCATGCCCGCGTACTTGCCCCCCAGCTGATTGATGGTGGCATCGTCATTCATCACATTGATCTCCGGCAGGTTGTGGCGTTTGCCCACCTCGAAGTCATTGGGGTCGTGGGCCGGGGTAATCTTCACGCAGCCGGTTCCGAACTCCTTGTCCACGTAGGAGTCCGCCACCACCGGAATCTGACGTCCGGTCAGGGGCAGCTTGAGCATTTTCCCCACCAGATCCTGATACCGCTCGTCCTCGGGATTTACCGCCACAGCCGTATCTCCCAAAAGCGTCTCCGGTCTGGTGGTGGCGATCTCCACGAACCGTCCTTCCTCGCCCACGATGGGGTAGTTGATATGCCAGAAGAAGCCCTCCTGATCCTCGTGCTCTACCTCCGCGTCGGAGATGGAGGTCTGGCACACGGGGCACCAGTTGATGATCCTGGAGCCCTTGTAGATGTAGCCCTTCTCATAGAGGCGCACAAAGACCTCCTCCACAGCCCTGGAGCAGCCCTCGTCCATGGTGAAGCGCTCCCGCTCCCAATCGGCGGAGGCTCCCATCTTGTGGAGCTGATTGATGATCTTTCCGCCGTACTCCTCCTTCCAGGCCCAGGCGTGCTTTAAGAACTCCTCTCTTCCGATCTCGTCCTTGTCGATGCCCTGGCTTTTCAGCTTCTCGATAACCTTAACCTCCGTGGCGATGGCCGCGTGGTCGGTTCCCGGCTGCCACAGAGCCTCATAGCCCTGCATCCGCTTGAAGCGGATCAGGATATCCTGCATGGTGCCGTCCAGGGCGTGGCCCATGTGCAGCTGCCCCGTTACGTTTGGCGGGGGCATCACGATGGTAAAGGGCTTTTTGTCAGGATTTACCTTCGCGTGAAAATAATGGTTGTCCAGCCATTTCTGGTACAGGCGATCCTCAATTCCCTTGGGATCGTAGGTTTTTGCCAATTCCTTGCTCATTGTTCTCCTCCTAGCATCCTTGCGGAGCGTTTTTTGTTTCGTCAAAACAGGGTTCCTGGGAAAATAAAAACCGTCCTCTGCTCTCGCAAAGGACGGATATTCCGCGGTACCACCTTATTTCCGCAGATACTTCTGCGGCTCTCTCATCCGATAACGGGGATGACGCGTGGAAACCTACTGGAAAACTCTGCCCTTGCGGCCACTCACGTTCTCTTTGGGTCCCCCGGTTCAAAAGCTACCTTCCCCCTGCACTCTCCCGGAAAATCTTCCAGCCACGGATCTTCCTCTCTGAGGGCGCCGCAGGCGTACTCCTCTTTCTCATTACCTTTTCGTTACGGTTAATCATACACGCCCCCCGCGGCTTTTGTCAAGAGAGAGTTTTCTTAAGAAACGGCGTCTTTTCTTAAGAATTTGTCTCTCTCTCCTTCCAGCTCTCCCGGCGGTTCCTCCGCAGCGCCGGCAGAAGCCTTCCGGCCCCAATCCCCAGGAGAACCCCCGTGACAGTCCCCGCCGCCAAAAGGATTGGCAGATAGTAAAATACCTGCAGGTTTTCCACCACCGCCGCTGCCGCCAGCAGCTGGCCCAGGTTGTGCATGGCTCCTCCCACAGCGCTGACCCCCAGAGGGGAGAGGCTCTCCCTTCTATATAGAAGAGCCATAGCCGCAAAGCTTAACAGGCCCCCGGTCAGACTGTACGCCATAGCTGCCAGGTTGCCGAAGATAAACGCCATCAGGACAATCCGCACCACGGAAATTTCCAGCGCCTGAGAGGCCCCCAGCAGATACAGAGCCGTCACCACCGCCAGGTTGGCCAGCCCCAGCTTCATTCCGGGAATTCCAAAATTAATGGGAATCAGGGTCTCCACATAGCTGAGCACCATGGCCAGCGCCACGAAAGCTCCGGATTCCGCAATCTTTCTTGCCATTCTCTATTCCTCCACTGTGACAATTACCCGGTGGGGCAGGCAGACGATGGGATCCCCGCTCCGGGAGATGGATCCATGGCGGACACAGTACTGGTCCGGACAGTCTGCCCACTCCATGCGCACCGCCCCATCCCTTATTTCTATACGGTTTTCTCCTCCCAGACCCTCTATCTCTATCTCCCGTTCCTCAGCCAGCACATATCTTCCGATTTCCTCCCCGTCCACGGACACCAGGGCTACAGCCCCTTCCCGCTTTCCCACAGCGGAAAAAAGAAAAAAACAGACTCCCGCCAGCGCCAGCAGGATAACAATTAAAGCCACATCCTTCTTCGTCTTCTTCATAGTCTCCTTTAAAAAAAGAAGCAAAGCACACCCAGGGATGCGCTTCGCCTCTTTTTTTCACCGGAGAGACGGGAATTTCACCCGCCGTTCAATCGCACGCATAAATCCAAAGCAAGGTTGCCCTCCCCGGCTCGCGCCGTGAAACAGCCATTCCATAAAAAATGCCCGCTCCGTTTCCAAAGCAGACATACCGTTCCCTCCAAGCAGGAATCAGGATGTAAAGCTCTCGCGGAAGCTCTAAACCTCTCCACATCAAGCAGGTTTCCTGGCTTGCGGATCAAAGCTGCTCTTCCCCCTTCTCATACGGACGTACAATGGGATTCTGGAAAAACTGCTCCCCGCTTACAGTGACCGGATCGCTCAGGACTTGCACCTGATTCCCTTTTCACGCTGCCGGATTGTTGGCATCGTGCACTCGATATGTTAATATGGAATTTATACAGGTATATCTTAGCACAAGTTATGGAGGGCGTCAAGCAGATGAAACTTCTATTTCTCGGCGACAGCATCACCGATTCCAACCGCAATTTTACCCCCGACAACCTGGGGGAGGGCTATGTCCGGCTTCTGGCGGAGCGTTTTCCCCAACATCAGCTGATCAACCGGGGCCACGACGGCTTCACCGTTCAGCATGTACTGAGAACCCTGGAGGATGACTGCCTCTGCCGCAGCTTTGATCTGGCCACCCTGCTGGTGGGGATCAACGATGTGCCGGTACAGCTCTGCGCCAATTCCGCCCGGATCCCCGGGGAATTTGCCTCCTTCTATGAGACCATTCTCCAGAAAATCCGCCGGATATCCCAGGCGCCGCTGATTTTGGCAGAGCCCTTCGTCTTTGACCGCCCCGCCTCCCTGCTGGCCTGGCGTCCCCTCCTGCGGGAGGAGAGTCAGATCATCCGGCGGCTGGCCTCCTCCTACGGCTGCTATTTTCTGCCCCTGCAGTCTGCCCTGGACGGCGCCTGCCATCGCTGGGGCACCGCTGCCCTGACCGATGACGGCATCCATCTGACTCCTTTAGGCTGCCGCCTTCTGGCGGATGCCTGGGAGCGGCTGGCCGCCCCCCTGCTTTTCCCCGGTTGACGGGGAAGGCCTTTCTTTGTCTGTGTCCTTACTGGTCCGTGCCCTTACTTCTCTTCTCCGGCGGCAGGACTTATCCTCAGCCCTGCTCCGCGCCCTCCCTTTTCTGCTGCTCCCGGCGGCGCTTAGTCATCAGTCCGCCGATCCTGCCGGTCTCCTTGGCGGAGAGCGTTCTCCAGCCGTCCTCCAGCACTTTGTTTAAGAGTCCCAGCTCCTCAGCGATCTCGTACTTTAATTTTTCCTCTCCCGTAAGATTCTTTAGGTCAATTTTTTTCTTTTCTCTGCTCATAAAAAGAGTCACACTCCTTCGTTTTCTAAAAGAAGTATGACCCAATTTTTTCCCCTTTATACAACCTCAGGAAATTCCTACTGGGGAATGATGATGGCGGCCAGGATGTAGGCCACGATGCCGGTTCCTGCGCCAAGCAGAGTCAGAATCACCCAGGCCAGCCTGATCAGCGTGGGGTCCAGGTTGAAATATTCCGCGATTCCCCCGCAGACCCCTGCCAGCATGTAGTTTGTATTTGAACGGTATAAACGCTTGTTGCTCATGATTTTCCTCCTTGCTATTCAGCTAAATAGATTTGCGCGTTGCCTGCACCGCAGCTGACCTTCAGCTGCCGGGCGCTGTCCTGACTTCCTATCTTAACATCGGAAATTCCCGAGTAGACATTGGAACCAAACTCCAGATTGCCCAGGCCGCAGTCTCCCTTGAAGGAATAGTCCTGCTCCCGGCCTGCGGCCGTGGCGATAAAGCTGCCCAAACCACAGTCTACGGTAATATTTTGTGCGTCCAGATAGCCGATGGTCATGCTGCCAAGACCCACCTCCAAATCCGCTGTCTCTGCGGACAGGGTCCCGCTCACCTCCAGATTTCCCGCGGCCACCTGCAGATCCGCTTCCCTCACCGAAGCCTCATCGATAATCACATTTCCGCTGCCCGCGTCAATTTCCAGCCTCTCCAGGCCCGCCGCCGGCAAGTACAAGCCCAGGCTTCCCGACTGACCGATACTGCCGCTGGCCTCGATCTCCAGGGTATCCCCGCTCTTCTCCACGTAAGCCTTGCCCTCCAGGCGTTCTACGCCCACGGTGCTGTCGCTCCCGGAGTCGGCGCCGTAAATGTACACGTCGCAGAGCCCGGCATCCACCTCCAGGCTGCGGATTCCCCCATAGTAGTCAATACCGCTATGGTCGGAATACTCCTCCTCATGGCGGGAGCCGTCCACCCAGTCCATAATCTCCTCATTGATCTCGTGCCCCCAGGAGGTGTGCCGCAGATCCAGGCTGCTGCGCACCGCGCTCCCCACATCCTTCCAGGTGGCTCCCAGCACCAGCCCGGTAATCACACAGGCCGTCCCGGCTATGCCGAAGATCACCCCGGTGATGACCGCCGCCTTTGTCCCTTTTCTCATACCTCTTCACCGTCCCTTCTGCCGCCGTGACGAAAGATTCCCCGGATGGCATTTACCACCCAGCGAAAGCAGCGGGGAAAAATCCGAAAAGCCAGCCAGACACACAGCAGAAAGATCAGAATTCCCAACCCCACTGCCAGAAGCCCTACTCCCAGGCCCACCAGGCCCGAGGCGGGGCTGGCGGCGATCTTCATGGCCCCGATTACCGCATGGTAGACGCCGCTGCCCAGCAGAACTATGCCGGAAAGGGCGATGCCCAGGGCCGCCGCCAAAAATCCGCCCAGCAGGCCTAAGATCCCGCCGCCTATCCCCAGAACAACCGGGCCCGCCACACAAATCAACAGCAGCAGCCACACCCAGCGTCCCAACCCCTGGGGCTGTCTTCTGGCTCTGCGCTCTTCCTGCTCCTGCCAGCTTCTGTCCTGCCCCTGGCCGCTGCCGCCATTATCATTCTGGTTTCTCCAGGCCTCCCGCCTCTGCTGCCAGATATTTTTTCTAAAGGGCTCCCCGTGGCCTTCCCCGGCGTTCTCCCCGGTCTGGGACTCCTTCGTCCAGGCGTTCTTTTCGGCGGAGCCGCTCCCTTTCTCCCGGCTCTCTCCCCGGCGGGCCGGGGTCTGCCGGCGCTCCGAAAAGCGATCGTCCTGATAGCCGTTCTCCGTGAATTCGCCCCGGGTTCTGCTGCCCTCCCGCAAATCAGCCCGGATGATGGCGGCCACCTTCCCCGGACTCCCCAGATCCTGAATCACCTGATCCTCCTGTTCCGGGCCGGCCGCGTCGAAATAATCCTCATAATAGGCCAGCGCATCCTGCCGTTCATCCTCCGGCACTTCCGCCAGCAGCCGATTAAGCTGTCCCATAAATTCCTGCCTGTTCATCCTTACACCTCTCCCTCAAACAATCTGGAAATCTTCGACGAATAGCTCTTCCACTCCATGCGGTAGAGCTGCAGCTGCACGCCGCCCTTCTCCGTCAGCTTATAGTATCTCCGATTCCTGCCGCTGAATTCCACATCGTAGACCATCAGACACTCATCCCGCTGAAGCCTGCGCAGTACCGGATACAGGGTAGATTCGGAAATATCAATGACCTGCCGGACATCCTGGGTAATCTTATATCCGTATGTGCCCTCCTTCTCCTTGGACACAACCGCCAGCACAATGGCATCCAGCAGGGCCGCTCCTGTGTTAAAAACCATGGCCTCTCTTCCTTTCTGTCCACGTACAATATTATTTTGTTTTTTATATTATATGTCGTATAATATAGTCTTGTCAACAGTATTATATCACATTCATAATCTCTTAAGAATTTCCGCCGGACGCCTTAAGATTTTTTATTTCTTGAAGATTCTATAGGTATACGATTTATCACGGAAATGGTAAAGGGGATGCTGCAACATCCCCTTTTTGTCATTCGTTTTAAACGCTAATCTTTCCCTATTCTATTCCCAGCTGCTTCCTCAGCCGCTGCGCTCTTTCCTCTACCTGCCGGCGGCTCTCAATCCCCCGGGCAGCTCCCACTGCCTCCACCGCCAGGGAGCCGCAGGCGTTGGCCAGAATTCCGCACTCTCTTAAGTCTCTGCCCTCCAGAAGTCCGCAGAGGAACCCTGCCGCGAAGGAATCTCCGGCTCCTGTGGTGTCCACGCAGGTGATCCCCTCCACCGCCGGAACCGCAATCCGCAGATTTCTGCTTTTAATCAGACAGCCCTCAGCTCCCAGCTTCAGCACTACGCAGCCCACTCCCGCCTCCAGGAAGCGGTCGGCCATCCAGTCCGCGTCCCCCTCCCCGGTGAGCAGGGCCGCCTCCTCCCGGTTGGGAAAGAGATAGTCCACCAGAGGCCAGACCTCCCGCAGGTCCTCCAGCCGCTCTCCTCTCTTGCGCTTGGTGGTGTCCGCGCACACCAGAAGCCCCCGGTCTCTGGCTCTCTGGAAAAGCTGCTTCAGCTCCCCAGGGCCTATCAGGGGCGAGACAAAGATGCTGGCAAAGCTAAAAATCCCGGTGTTTTCCGAGGGCTCCAGCACGATGTCCTCCGCAGAGAGCCTCCGAAGACTCCCCGAGGGATTGGTGAGAAAGCTTCGCTCGCCCTTTTCCTCCACCAAAACCACGTTGATTCCCGTGGGAATCTGGGGACAGATCTTAATATGCTCCGTGGAAATCCCCAGCCTGCGGCAGTGCTGCAAAACCGTGTCCGCCGCCGCATCCTGCCCCAGGATCCCGGTGAAATCCACCTGCTTTCCCAGGAGAGTCAGCACAGTGGCCTCGTTGATGGCGTCTCCGCCCACCTCCATACGAATCTCCTGGGCTGGCCAGGAGCCGGAGGCAAATACCTCAGGACTGGCGGGGCGCACCAATACGTCCAGTATTGCTGCGCCCGCGATAATAATCTCACTTGAATTCATATAGTTACTCTTCCTCATCCACATATCTCTGGATATTGGAGGCATTTACATACTTCTTTGCCTGACCGTTCTCCACAACCACCAGAGTGGGAGCCTGCATCACGCCGTATTTTCTGGCCAGCTCCGGATTCTCCTCCGCATCGATCAGCTGGTAGTCCTCCCCCTCCAGGATGCCCTTGGCAATCTTGCAGTTGGGGCAGGTGCTGGTGGTAAACAGATATTTGATCTGGGACTCCACCGGCTGTACCTCCACCTGATCCTGGTGAATCTTCACCAGGGCGGCCTGGGGCTTCTTCATCTGGGAATGTAGGATATCATAAACTGTACGGTTTTTATACTCCTGGGATTTTCCGTCATTCCAGTTCTGCACCGGTCGGTAGTACCCGGTGATCCGGCTGTAAACCTCCGCCCGCTTGCCGCATTTGGGACAGGTAAAATGCTCTCCGGCAATGTAGCCGTGCTCCTTGCATACGGAGTAAGTGGGCGACAGCGTGTAGTATGGCAGCCGGTAATTTTCCGCGATCTTGCGCACCAGAACCGCCGCCGCCTTCCAGTCGGGAAGCTTCTCCCCCAGGAAGGCGTGGAACACCGTGCCTGAGGTGTACAGCGTCTGCAGCTCGTCCTGAATATCCAGGGCGTCAAAA
Source organism: Candidatus Egerieimonas intestinavium (assembly GCA_018711815.1). GTDB lineage: Bacteria > Bacillota > Clostridia > Lachnospirales > Lachnospiraceae > Egerieimonas > Egerieimonas intestinavium. The sequence goes on along the minus strand of DVHU01000026.1, from coordinate 3,688 downwards.
ATATCCCTGGTGAAGTCCACCGGCAGATGGGAGCTGTTGGTGTAGTAGGGAGTGTCTCCCTCATGGCCTGCGGTCTTGATATCCGGCCAGCGCTTCCGGTCATGCTTCGCCAGGCGGTAGGCCGTGGACTCCGCCGGGGTCGCCTCCAGGTTGTACAGATCCCCGTACTGCTCCTGGTAGATCACCAACCGCTCTCTCATGTGATTTAACACATCCCGGGTAAATCTCTGGGTCTCCTGGTGGGTCATATCCTCCCGCAGCCAGCAGGCGTTAAGTCCCGCCTCATTCATTCCCACCAGGCCGATGGTGGAGAAATGATTGTCGAAACTTCCCAGGTACCGCTTGGTGTAGGGATACAGTCCCTCGTTCAGCAGCCTGGTGATCACATCCCGCTTAATCTTCAGGGAGCGGGCGGAGATATCCATCATGTGGTCCAGGCGCTTATAGAATTCCTCCTCATTCTTGGACAGGTAGGCAATCCTGGGCATGTTGATGGTCACAACGCCCACGGAACCGGTGCTCTCCCCGGAACCGAAGAATCCTCCCGTTTTCTTTCTCAGCTCCCGCAAATCCAGACGCAGCCGGCAGCACATGCTCCGCACGTCCGAGGGCTCCATATCGCTGTTGATATAGTTGGAGAAATACGGGGTGCCGTATTTGGCCGTCATCTCAAAGAGCAGACGGTTATTCTCCGTATCTGACCAGTCGAAATCCCGGGTGATGGAGTAGGTGGGGATGGGGTACTGGAAGCCTCTTCCGTTGGCGTCGCCCTCGATCATGGTCTCGATGAAGGCCCGGTTCACCATATCCATCTCTTTTTTACAGTCCTTATACTTAAAATCCATCTCCTTGCCGCCCACGATGGCCGGAAGCTCTGCCAGGTCGCTGGGAACCGTCCAGTCCAGGGTGATATTGGAGAAGGGCGCCTGGGTTCCCCAGCGGCTGGGGGTATTTACGCCGTAAATGAAAGCCTCAATACACTTCTTGACCTCCTCGTAGGAAAGGTTATCCACCTTCACGAAGGGCGCCAGGTAGGTGTCAAAGGAGGAAAAAGCCTGGGCTCCGGCCCACTCATTCTGCATGATACCCAGGAAATTTACCATCTGGTTGCACAGAACGCTCAAATGCTTGGCCGGGGAGGAGGTGATCTTCCCCTCGATTCCGCCTAACCCCTCCTGGATCAGCTGCTTTAAGGACCAGCCCGCGCAGTAGCCGGTGAGCATGGACAGATCATGGATATGGATGTCCGCGTTCCTGTGGGCATTGGCGATCTCCCCGTCGTAAATCTCGGAGAGCCAGTAGTTGGCCGTCACCGCCCCGGAGTTGCTCAAAATCAGTCCGCCCACAGAGTAGGTGACGGTGGAATTCTCCTTCACCCGCCAGTCCTCCACCTTCACGTAGCTGTTGACAATCTCCTTGTAGTCCAAAATGGTGGACTTCATATTGCGCATTTTTTCCCGCTGCTTCCGGTACAGGATATAGGCCTTGGCCACATCCGCGTACCCGCACTGAATCAGCACATTCTCCACACTGTCCTGGATATCCTCCACGGACACCATTTCTTCCGAAATTTTTTCCTGGAAATCCGCCGTCACCCGCAGCCCCAGCATCTGCAGCATATCCTGGCTGTAATATTTTTCCTTGGCTTCAAAGGCCTTCCGGATGGCCTCAGTAATCTTTGACAGCTCGAAATCCACCACTGCCCCGTCTCGTTTTGCTACCGTAAACATAAGATGCCTCCCTCTATCTTAAACATTATTATCTCAGCGCATGTATCAATCATACCAGAGTTCCCTATGCTAGTCAAGGTTTAAATACTATATCTTGTAGTTATATGTGAACGTGCACACAATATATGACATCTCTGCGGTTTTGGGACCTTCCCTGCTTCTTTTATGTCAACATTTTCCCGCCAAGGCATCCCCAGGAAACCCCTGGTTTTTCTTGTCATCTGCTAAGTTTTCTGGTAGAATCAAGACACTAGATTGTACAAAAGGAGAACTGTTATGTCAACTTTCAACGCACTGCTTTCGGCCATCAATGGCCCTCTCTACGAAGTGATCTTGGTACCCCTTTTGACCTTCACCGGAATTTACTTCACCATACGCACAAAGGCTGTACAGATCACCATGCTGCCGGAGTCCCTGCGGGTCCTGACGGAAAAGAGCTCCGCAGGCGGCGTTTCCTCTTTCCAGGCTCTGATGATCTCCACTGCGTCCCGGGTGGGCACCGGAAATATCGCCGGGGTGGCCACCGCCCTGGCTGCCGGGGGCGCCGGAGCTATTTTCTGGATGTGGCTTTTGGCCCTTCTGGGCAGCGCCTCCGCTTTTATCGAGAGCACTCTGGCGCAGATCTACAAGCAGAAGGACGGAAAGACCTTCCGGGGCGGTCCTGCCTACTATATTGAGCGGGCTCTGGGCCAGCGCTGGCTGGGCATCGTCTTTTCCATCCTGCTGATCGCCTGCTTTGCCTTCGGCTTCAACGCCCTTCAGTCCTTCAACGTCAGCTCCGCCTTCGAGTACTACGCGGGATCCGATGCTGACCTGAAACACACCATAGCCGTGGTCATCGGCCTGGTGCTGGCTGCCGGCACGGCGGCTACCATCTTCGGAGGCACCCACAGAATCGGAGTAATCACCTCCGTGATCGTCCCCATCATGGCTATTTTCTATATAGGCCTGGGACTTTTTATCGCTGTCACCAACCTGGGCAGCTTCCCGACGATTTTCAGCCGGATTTTCCAGGAGGCCTTTGACTTCCGGGCCATCGCCGGAGGCTTTGCCGGCTCCTGCGTGATGCAGGGAATCAAGCGGGGACTCTTCTCCAACGAGGCCGGTATGGGCTCCGCCCCTAACGCCGGAGCCACCGCCGATGTCTCCCACCCGGCCAAACAGGGTATGGTGCAGATGATTTCCGTCTTTATCGACACGCTTCTGATCTGTACCACCACAGCCATGATGCTGCTGGTATTTAATCCTACGCCCAACGCCACCCCCGAGCTCACGGGGATGCCCCTGGTGCAGCAGGCGGTCAACTCCCAGGTGGGCTCCTTCGGCATCCACTTTATCACGGTGTCCATCCTGCTTTTTGCCTTCAGCTCCCTGATCGGCAACTACTGCTACGCAGAGTCTAACCTGAAATTCATCTGTGAGAGCAAGCTGCTGCTGAACCTGTTCCGGGTGATCTGTGTGGTCGTGGTCTTCGTGGGATCTACCGCAGAGTTCGAGACCGTCTGGAACCTGGCCGATGTCCTCATGGGCTTCATGGCCATTGTGAACATCATCTCCATTCTTCTCCTGGGCAACATCGCCCTGAAGGCTCTGAGCGATTACCGCGCTCAGAAGAAGGCCGGGGAAAATCCTGTGTTCCACCCGGATAAGCTGGGCATCCAAAATACCGACTGCTGGAAAGAATAATTTGTATCACAAAAAATAGCATCCCGCCTGGTACGCGTTTGTACTCAGCCTGCGCTCACTTCGAGCCTATAGTCTCGAAGCTGTGCTCGGCAAATTCGTACAAACCGCGTACCAGGCGGGATGTTTTTGGTCTCCGATATATACCCTCTCTTTACAAGGACACACACGCCTCAATCCATGATATTTTCGCGATTTGCAGCGTTATCCTCAATCGGCGTACGTCCAGTACGCCTCAATCGTCTGCCTTGCAAATCACGAAAATCTTCATGGTT
>DVHU01000025.1 GCA_018711815.1 Candidatus Egerieimonas intestinavium | reverse complement strand
GACAGGTTATGTGATCACCAACAGCCATACGCCAGCCACGACAGAAGTTTCCGGCGCAAAGACCTGGGACGATAAGGACAACCAGGACGGGAAGCGCCCGGAATCCATTACCATCCGGCTGTATGCCAATGGGGTGGAGCTGAAAGATAAGGTACTGACGGTGACCGAAGACAACGGCTGGGCCTGGAGTTTTACCAACCTGCCGAAATATGAGAAGGGCGTACAGATCAACTACACAATCTCCGAGGATGCGGTGGCCGATTACACTACGACAGTCAACGGTTATGATGTAACCAATAGCTACACCCCGGGGAAAACCAGCGTGGGAGTGACCAAGTCCTGGCAGGACAACAACAACCAGGATGGAATCCGCCCGGAGAGCATCACGGTGAAGCTGCTGGCGAACGGAAAGGATACGGGCAAGACCCTGACCCTGAGTAAGGGGAACAGCTGGGCAGGTGCCTTCAGCGACCTGGATGAGTACAAGGACGGAGAGCTTATCAAGTATACCGTTGAGGAAGAAGATTTTACCAATGCAAACCAGTATGAGACGGTAATTGCAGGAAATGCCGGGACAGGCTATGTGATCACCAACAGCCACACGCCGGAGACCATAGATATTTCCGGCTCCAAGACCTGGGACGATAAGGACAACCAGGACGGCAAGCGCCCGGAGAGCATTACCATCCGGCTCTATGCCAACGGAACAGAGCTGAAAGATAAGGCACTGACGGTGACCGAAGAAGACAGCTGGGCTTGGAGTTTTACAGGCTTGCCGAAATATGAGAAGGGCGTACAGATCAACTACACGATTTCCGAGGATGCGGTGGCCGATTACACCACGATAGTCAACGATTATGATGTAACAAACAGCTATCAGCCGGGAAAGACCAGTGTGGGAGTGACCAAGTCCTGGCAGGACAACAACAACCAGGATGGAATCCGTCCGGAGTCTATCACAGTGAAGCTGTACGCGGATGGCAAGGATACCGGAAAGAAGCTGGTTCTGAGTCAGAAGAACACTTGGACGGGAAGCTTTACTGATCTGGACGAGTACGCGGATGGAGAGAAGATCGTCTACACCGTTGAGGAAAGGGAAGTGGAGGGGTATGACGCGGTGGTCAGCGGCAGCGCGGAGACGGGCTTTGTGATTACCAACAGCCATACCCCGGCGAAGCCTGGCGACGCTGCTGACCCGGATGAGCCCCAGAAGCCTGAGCAGCCGGGGAAACCGGAAGATGCTAAGGGTGATACCCCATCGACGGGGGATCCCACGGATCAGGTTCTGTGGATGGCCATCCTGGCCCTTTCCGGCATGGGCTTAGGCGGAATACTGATTGCTATGAAAAGCAAGGGGGATCGCGGAAAAGAAAAATAAGCAGTGAAGAGGCGGGCGTGCTGCCCGCCCCGGCGAATTAAAGACGAAAAAAGCTTCCCCTCTGCCTGGGCAGCTGGTGCAAATAGGATGAGCACAACAGCGCAGGCAGAGGGGAAGCTTTGTCTCTTCTGGTTACCGGTTCCGGCTGCCGGAATATTTCTCCTCACAGTATTTGCAGCGGTAGACTTCCTTTTCCGGGTCGGCCAGGATAAATACCTGCTGCAGCCCCTGCTCGATGGAGGTAATGCAGCGGGGGTTCTTACACTTGATCACATCCACAATCTGCTTGGGCAGGGAGAGGATTTTCTTGTCCACGATCTCCCCGTCCTGAATGATGTTGACGGTAATCTTGTGATCGATGAAGCCCAGAATATCCAGGTCGATGGAGTTGATGGGGCACTCCACCTTGATGATATCCTTGCGGCCCATCTTGTTGCTGCGGGCATTTTTGATGATGGCCACGCAGCAGTCCATCTTGTCCAGCTTCAGGTCATGATAGATGGTCATGGCCTTGCCGGCCTTGATGTGATCCAGAACAAATCCATTTTCAATTCTTCCTACATTTAACATACCTTCACCTCCAGCAGAGTCAGAATCAGGGCCATGCGCACGTACATTCCGTACTGCACCTGCTTAAAGTAAGCGGCCCTGGGATCGCTGTCCACCTCCACGGAGATCTCGTTGACTCTGGGAAGGGGATGGAGCACCAGCATATGGTCGGGGGCCAGATCCATCTTGGCCTTGTCCAGGATGTAGAAATCCTTCATCCGCACGTAATCCTCCTCATTGAAGAAACGCTCCCGCTGTACCCGGGTCATGTAGAGCAGATCCAGCTGAGGCAGGGCGTCCTCCAGGCGGATAACCTCCTGGAAATCCTTATGGTTGGCCCGCAGCACATCGTCCCGGATGTAGCTGGGCACCCGCAGCTCCTCCGGGGAGATGAGGATGAACTTTACATTCTCGTAGCGCACCAGGGCCTCGATCAGGGAGTGAACGGTGCGGCCGAATTTCAGATCTCCGCACAGACCGATAGTCAGGTTATTGAGCCGTCCCTTTAAAGAACGGATCGTCAGAAGATCGGTTAAGGTCTGGGTGGGATGCTGATGACCGCCGTCGCCGGCGTTGATAACGGGAATTTTAGAAGCCATGGAAGCCACCAGAGGAGCTCCCTCCTTGGGGTGACGGATGGCAGCAATATGTGCAAAACAGGAAACTGTGCGGATGGTATCGGCAACGCTCTCGCCTTTTGATGCAGAACTGGAATCCGCGGAAGAAAATCCAAGCACCTTTCCGCCCAGGGCCATCATGGCGGCCTCGAAGCTTAAACGGGTGCGGGTGCTGGGCTCATAGAACAGGGTAGCCAGCCTTTTCCCCTCGCAGGCGTGTGCATATTTTTCCGGATCCTTTTCAATATCGTTGGCCAGGTCTAAGAGCTGATCCAATTCCTCCGTAGAGAAGTCCAATGGACTCATTACGTGTCTCATGCAGTACCTCCTATGTGTCTTTTTTTCTGCCTTCCATCATATAACACTTGGAGCTTTAGGTCAAGGATTTTACAGGAATCTTGCTTGTCAAAAAGAGGGCCGCGTACTATAATAAAACAAATGACTAAAGAGGTGAAGAATGTTGGATTTACAGGAAATCAGAAAAGAAATCGACCAGGTGGACAGCGAGATGCTGGAGCTTTTTGAAAAGCGCATGGAGCTGTGCACCCAGGTGGCGGAATTTAAGATAGAAAATGGGAAGCCGGTCTTTGACCGAGCCCGGGAGCAGGAGAAGCTGGAGCGGCTGAAGAGGCAGGCTTCCACCCCCTTCGCGGAGATGGGCGCCCAGGAGCTCTTTTCCCAGATCATGGCCATCAGCCGGAAGCTTCAGTATACCATTCTCACGGAGAAGGGGCAGGAGGAGCCCTCGGAGTACCAGATGGTGGAGGCCCTCCCCATGGACCGGGCCAAGGTGGTCTTTCAGGGAGTGGAGGGCGCGTACAGCTTCGCGGCCATGAAGTCCTTCTTCGGGCCCCAGGTGCAGAGCTTTCACGTGCGCACCTGGAAGGATGCCATGGAGGCCATCGCCTGGGGGGATGCGGATTACGCGGTGCTTCCCATCGAGAATTCCACTGCGGGGATTGTGGCCGATATCTATGATTTGCTGGTGAAATACCATCACTATATTGTGGGAGAGCAGATTGTCCGGGCGGAGCACGTGCTCATGGGCGTCCCGGGAACGAGTCTGGAGGAGATTAAGACCGTCTACTCCCATCCCCAGGGCTTGTGGCAGTGCCGGAAGTTTTTGGAGCAGCATCCGGGCTGGGAGCAGGTGGATTTCGACAATACCGCCACGGCGGCCAGAAAGGTGGCCCAGGACGGGGACAAATCCCAGGCGGCCATTGCCAGCCGCTATGCGGCGGAGCACTACGGCCTGGAGATCCTTAAGGAGGGAATCACCTCCTCCAGCAGCAATGCCACCCGCTTTATTATCGTGTCCAAGAAAAAGATGTTTTTAAAGGGAGCAGGAAAGGTGAGCATTTGCTTTGAGCTGCCCCACGAGAGAGGCTCCCTCTACAATATTTTGTCCCACGTGATTTACAACAACCTGAATATGACCAAGATCGAGTCCCGGCCCATACCGGAGAAGAACTGGGAGTACCGGTTCTTTGTGGATTTCGAGGGCAACTTGGGGGACAGCGGGGTGAAAAACGCCCTCAGGGGTATCGAGCAGGAAGCCCGCCGGCTGCGGATTTTCGGAAATTATTAAGGAAGCAGGAGGAGAGGGACATGACGAGAATTTCACAGTGCATTTTATACCGTAACTTTTCCCAGGATTGGATTTTGACGGAGATGTGCGGGCTCATCGACCGGGCGGAGGATGAGGACTGGCTCCTGGAGCATCGGGAGTCTTTCTACCGGTGTCTCAACGGCCTGGTGGAGATGGCCGCGGATTACGGCTTCTCCGGCAACCTCTGGCAGGATTATCTCACCTATCTTTTGGTAAATCATGAGAACGCCTTTTCCCGGGCCTGCGAGATTGTGGGGCCGGTGGAGGGCAGCGTAAGCCAGCTGGCCCGCCATGATTTTGCCATTATCCGGGAGCTTTTCGAGACGGATTTAAGCTTTTTCGACCGGGTCTACCACCACGGGGATCTGGCGGTTATTGAGAATTACGTGCCGGTCAGCGGGGACGGCAAGCTGTTTAACCGGAGGATCCGGGATCGGATCTGCACCCTGAGCCGGAGGCTGGGGGAGGCCGGGAGCACGGAAGAATTCATGACAGAGGTGGTGGATTTCTATCGGGACTTCGGCGTGGGCAAGCTGGGGCTTCACAAGGCCTTCCGGGTACAGGAGGGAGAACGGGGGGCGGCAGAGATCGTGCCCATCACCAACATTGCCCATGTGCACCTGGATGACCTGGTGGGGTACGAGATTGCCAAAAAGAAGCTCATCGACAACACGGAGGCCTTTGTGGAGGGCCGCCGGGCCAACAACTGCCTGCTCTTTGGAGACGCGGGCACGGGCAAATCCTCCAGCATCAAGGGAATCCTCAATCAGTATTACGATAAGGGCCTGCGGATCATCGAGATTTATAAGCATCAGTTCTGCTATCTCAATGATGTGATTGCCCAGATTAAAAACAGAAATTATAAGTTTATCATTTATATGGACGACCTGTCCTTTGAGGAATTTGAGACCGAGTACAAGTATCTGAAGGCGGTCATCGAGGGAGGGCTGGAAAAGAAGCCGGACAATATCCTCATCTATGCCACCTCCAACCGCCGCCATCTGATTAAGGAGAGCTTCGCGGACAAGGAGGGCAGAAGAGACCAGCTGCACTCCTCCGACACGGTGCAGGAGAAGCTTTCCCTGGTATCCCGGTTCGGCGTGACCATCTTCTTCTGCGCGCCGGATAAGAAGGAGTTTCAGGCTATTGTGAAGGCCCTGGCCCAGCGCAGCAGCCTCCGGATTGGGGAGGAGGAGCTGCTGGCGGAGGCCAACAAGTGGGAGGTCAGCCACGGAGGACTCTCCGGCAGAACGGCGCAGCAGTTTATTGACTACCTGCTGGGACAGCAGAAATAGAAAAGCGGCGGGATTTTTGTAAAGCCTGCCCGTCAAAAGAATGAGAGGTGTAGCTATGCAGATCAGTACGTTTGCGGCCATCGAGATAGGCTCGTACAGCGTTAATATGGAAATATTTGAGCTTTCCAGGAAGTACGGGATCCGCTCCATCGACCAGGTTCGTCACCGGATGGAGCTGGGGAAGGATTCCTACGGCACCGGCAGGATAGGAAAAAAGTTGGTGCGGGAGCTGTGCCTGGTGCTGAAGGATTTCTGCGGAATCATGGAGGGCTACCAGGTGAAGGGTTACCGGGCCTGCGCCACCAGCGCCCTTAGGGAGGCGGAGAATGTCCTGATGATTCTGGAGCATATCTATCAGACCACTGGGCTTAAGGTGGATATCTTAAGCAACTCGGAGCAGCGGTTCCTGGGCTATAAGTCCATTGCCCTGCGGGAAAATGATTTTCACAAGATCATTGAAAAGGGAACCGCCATCCTGGACGTGGGGGGCGGAAGCATCCAGATTTCTCTCTTTGACAAGGATACCCTGGTGACTACCCAGAATTTGAAGCTGGGAAGCCTGCGGGTGCGGGAGCGGCTGGCTCCTGTGGAGCCCTCCACCACCCACTATGAGGAGCTGGTGCAGGAGCTGATTCAAAACGAGCTCAACAGCTTTAAGAAGATTCACCTGAAGGATCGGAAGATTGAGAATGTCATCCTGGTGGGGGATTATTTTACCGACTGGATCATGGCCCAGAGATTCAGCCACAAGAGCGACCTGACCCGGAACGTGAGCCGGGAGGCCTTCCAGAAGTGGTACGGGGCCGTGGTGGGCCATTCTCCCATGGAGCTGGCGGTGAAGATGGATCTGCCCTTAGAGTACGCCACCCTGATGATACCGGCGGCCATCATTTACAAGCGCATGATCCAGGAGCTGGACGCCACCACCATCTGGACTCCGGGCATCGAGCTGACGGACGGTATCGCCTACGACTACGCGGAGAAGCATCAGATCATTAAGCCCGCCCACAATTTTGAAAATGACATTCTGATGGCGGCCAGAAATATCGGCAAGCGCTACGGGGTCAGCAAGCCCCACATCATGCACATGGACATGCTGGCGGTGAAGATTTTCAACAGTATGAAGAAGATTCACGGCATGGGGCAGCGGGAGCGGCTGCTGCTGGAGATCGCCATCCATCTGCACGACTGCGGGAAATATATTTCCCTGAGCAATTATGCGGACTGTTCCTACAACATTATTATGGCCACGGAGATCATCGGCCTTTCCCACCGGGAGAGAAATCTGATCGCCCATATTGTGCGGTTTAACACCACGAAATTTACCTATTACCAGGAGATGGGCATTACCTCGGATATCAGCCCGGAGGATTACCTGCTGATCGCCAAGCTGACGGCCATTCTGCGGCTGGCCAACGCCCTGGACCGCAGCCATCTGCAGAAGATCACCAGCCTGCGGGCGGTGGTCAAGGAGGATAAGCTGCTGCTCTACCTGGAGCTCAACAAGGACTTTACCCTGGAGCAGGGACTTCTGCAGGACAAGCTGGATTTCTTTGAGGAAGTATATAATATACGCCCAGTGCTGAAACTAAACAGGAAATAGAGGAGGAAAACCATGAATAACAGCGACTATTTGCAGCCGGGATATTACTGGAACCGGGAGCTCTCCTGGCTGAGCTTCAATGAACGGGTGCTCAGCGAGGCCAAGGATAAGCAGCTGCCTCTCTTCGAGCGGTTGAAGTTCTTAAGCATCACCGCCTCCAACCTGGATGAATTTTTCATGATCCGCGTGGCCTCTCTCCAGGATATGGTAAACGCGGGCTATCTGAAGCCGGACATCGCGGGGATGACAGCCCCGGAGCAGCTGGCGGCCATCAGCGCGGAGGCCCACAATCTGGTGCAGAGCCAGTATAAGACCTGGCGTCAGTCCCTGCTGCCCAGGCTTTCCGATATCGGTTTGGACGTGCTGGAGAGCCACGAGCAGCTGAGCCAGCGCCAGAAGGAGTATGTGGACCGCTATTTTGAGGAAAATGTCTACCCGGTGGTGACGCCCATGGCCATGGATTCCTCCCGGCCCTTCCCTCTGATCAGAAATAAATCCCTGAATATCGGGGCCCTGATCCGCAGAAAGCCGGATCTGGAGCTGCCCAAGAAGCAGGGCATGGATAAAAAGGAGCGGAAAAAGGAGAAGCTGGAGTTTGCCACCGTGCAGGTGCCCTCCGTCCTGCCCAGGATCGTGGAGATTCCCTCGGAGCAGGAGGGGAAAAAGGCGGTGATCCTGCTGGAGGAGATCATCCGCAGAAACATGGAGCACCTATTCATGAGCTACGACGTGGTCTGCGCCCATCCTTACCGGGTAATGCGAAACGCCGATCTGTCCATCGACGAGGACGAGGCGGAGGATCTGCTGCGGGAGATCCAGAAATCCCTGAAGCAGCGCCAGTGGGGCGAGGTTATCCGCCTGGAGGCGGACAGCTCCATGGACAAGCGGCTGCTGAAAATCCTCAAGACAGAGTTCAAGGTGGAGGAGGAGGATATCTACAGCATCGACGGTCCTCTGGATCTCACCTTCCTGATGAAGATGTACGGCATGAAGGGCTATGAGGAATTTAAAACGCCGGGCTACACCCCGGCGGCGGTGCCGGCCCTGATGAATGAGGATGATATTTTCACCAACATCCGCAAGGGAGACATCCTCCTGCATCACCCCTACATGAGCTTTGACCCGGTGGTGGACTTCGTGCGGCAGGCCTCCCGGGATCCCAATGTGCTGGCCATCAAGCAGACTCTCTACCGGGTCAGCGGAAATTCGCCGATCATCGCGGCCCTGGCCCAGGCGGCGGAGAACGGCAAGCAGGTCTCCGTGCTGGTGGAGCTGAAGGCCCGCTTTGACGAGGAAAATAATATTGTCTGGGCCAAGATGCTGGAGAAGGCCGGCTGCAACGTGATTTACGGCCTGCTGGGATTAAAGACCCACAGCAAGATCACGCTGGTGGTTCGCCGGGAGGAGACCGGTATCCGCCGGTATGTGCACCTGGGGACAGGAAACTACAATGATTCCACGGCCAAGCTGTACACGGACTGCGGCCTTTTGACCTGCGACGCCAGGATCGGAGAGGACGCCACGGCAGTATTTAACATGCTCTCCGGCTACTCGGAGCCCCGAACCTGGAATAAGCTGATCGTGGCGCCCCTGTGGATGCGGGATCGGTTCCTGCATATGATTGAGATGGAGAAGAGAAACGCCCTGAAGGGGGAGCCGGCCCGGATCATCGCCAAGATTAATTCCCTCTGCGACCAGGAGATTATCGCGGCCCTCTACGCGGCTTCCGCCGCCGGAGTGAAGATTGATCTGATTGTCCGGGGAATCTGCTGCCTGAAGACGGGAATCCCCGGAGTCAGCGAGAATATCACCGTTCGCTCCATCGTGGGCAATTTCCTGGAGCATGCCCGGATATTCTATTTCCTGGCCGGGGGCAGCGAGGAGATGTATATGGGCAGCGCCGACTGGATGCCCAGAAATCTGGACAAGCGGGTGGAGATCGTATTTCCCCTGGAGGATCAGCAGATCCGCAGTCAGGTGAAGCATATCCTGGATATTCAGCTGGGGGACAATGTGAAGGCCCGGGTGCTCAAGGAGGACGGCACTTACCACCGGGTAAACCGCCGGGGAAACGCTCCTCTAAACGCCCAGGAATATTTCTGTCAGGAGGCTACCCGGCAGGCAAAGAGGCCGGATGCCCTGAAGGACAACCGGGTATTTATCCCTGCGGAGCCCCAGAGCGAGGAATAGAGCCGCCGACGGGGGCTGCGGGACAGCCATATAATTTGTAAAGAGACGTGGGGGTGCCCCAAAAGCGAAGGCTTCCGGATAGATTATTTATGGAAGCGCTGCTTTTGGAGACACCCCCATGGCTGTAATTGCATTTTTTTCTTCAGAAAAAAGTAAGGACTTGCCTTGCCCTTTCATGGTAGAATCGTAGCAGACAAAAGACAGGAGGTGCGCCTTGGAAAAGACAAGGATTTTAGTGGTAGATGATGAGAAGGAGATTGCCGATCTGCTGGAGATCTATCTGATCAGCGACGGCTATGAAGTATTGAAGGCATACAACGGCGAGGAGGGACTGGAGATCCTCAATAGGGAGCAGGTGGATTTGCTGCTGCTGGACGTGATGATGCCCGGGATTGACGGCCTGGAAATGTGCCGGAAGGTGCGGGAGGATAAAAATATCCCCATTATTATCGTCAGCGCCAAGACTCAGGAGCTGGATAAGATTCTGGGGCTCTCCACCGGGGCGGACGACTACGTGTCCAAGCCCTTCAATCCCCTGGAGCTGATGGCCCGGGTGAAATCTCAGCTGCGCCGTTACCGGGAGCTGAATCCGGCCCACCAGAAGAAGATGGATACCCAGAGGATCGTGCTGAAAAATCTGGAGATCGATAAGGTGACCCACCAAGTGCGGGTTTACGGGGAGACGGTGAAGCTGACTCCCATAGAATTTGACATTCTCTACCTGCTGGCCTCCCACCCGGGGCGGGTATTTTCCACCGATGAGATCTTCGAGCGGGTTTGGCATGAGAAGGTGTATGAGGCCAACAACACGGTGATGGTGCATATCCGCCGGCTGCGGGGAAAGATGCAGGACGATGCCCGGGTGGACAAGATCATCACCACGGTCTGGGGGGTAGGATACAAAATTGAAGGTTAAGACATTTGAGGGGCGGATGGCGCTTTTCATCACCATCAGCGTCCTGGTCACCGGCGCGGCGGAATGGATCACCTTCCAGCTGGTGAAAAGTATTTCGGAGTACCTGCGGCAGTCGGGTTACCGGAGTATGCGGATCGGGCCCGACGGGGTGAACCCGGGCACCAGAATCGCCCTGATGATTTTTGTGGGGATACTGGTGTTTGTGGTGACCTTCAGCCTGCAGCTGCACTCCTACATGAAATATCTGCGGACCATCACCAGCGGCATACAGCAGATTGCCGACGGAAATTTTGACATTAAGATTCCGGAGCGGGGACAGGACGAGTTTGCCCGCATGGCCCGGAACTTAAACCGGATGCAGGAGAACGTAAAGCTGGTGATGGAGCGGGAGAGGGTTGCGGAGCACGCCAACAACGACCTGATTTCCAGCGTAGCCCACGACCTGCGCACCCCGCTGACTTCCATCCTGGGATACCTGGGCTGGGTTCGGGAGAGGCAGGATCTGGACGAGGAGACTAAGCGCCAGTATCTGGACATTGCCTACGATAAGGCGGCCAGGATGCAGCAGCTGACCGAGGAGCTCTTCGGCTTTGTGAAGCTGCGCCACAAGGAGCTGACCCTGAAGCTGGGGAAGCTGGATCTGGTGCAGCTGATGAAGCAGCTTCTGGATGAATTTTCTCCCAGCTTTGCGCAGAATCATTTAAAGGCCCAGTTTTACTGCCAGGAGACCTCCATCCCCATGTGGGGAGACGGAAATCTTCTGGCCCGGCTCTACGACAACCTGCTGAGCAACGCGGTGAAGTACGGCAAGGAGGGGAAGCTGGTCCGGGTGGAGATGGCTGTGGAGGACAACACGGTGGTCACCCGGGTGATCAACTATGGCAAAGTGATCCCGGCGGAGGAGCTGCAGCATATTTTCCAGAAGTTTTACCGGGTGGATCAGTCCCGGTCCCAGGATACCGGCGGAACCGGCCTGGGACTTCCCATCGTGGAGCAGATCGCCCATCTGCACGACGGGGAGGTTTCGGTAAAAAGCGACTTAAACGGCACGGTATTTACCGTGCGGATACCCCTGAGACAGGAAGAGATTAAGGAGGGGCAGAGCGAATGAAAAATTTGGCCAGAGCAGCGATATTTCTCACCGTCCTGGGCTGGGGAGCTGCGGCTGTTTTTGGGGCGGAGTCCGGGAGCCAGACGGTTTTCGGCAGCGGGAAAGGCCAGGAAAGTGCGGCGGACCCTGACGCTGGGGAGAACCGGGAAAGCTTAGAAGGGATGACAGCTCTCGCCGGGGAGATAAGTCAGGAGCTCCGGACCGTGGGCCGGGTGCAGGTCAGTTGCGGTACGGAGGGTACCGTCAAGGACTGCAGATCTTTCCCTGTGGAGCTGCAGCTGAGCCAGTGGCCTGCGGGGAGTTATCAGGCAGTGCTGGAGACAGTCACCGACAGCGGGATGAGCTTCGACCTGGAGACCTCCCTGTCCAAACTGTTTTTGGCGGACGGCAACGCCACCGATCAGAGCAAAATCTGCCGCTACCGCCGGGAGATCGGCGTCGGGGAGGACGGGGAAGCTCAGGTGAATTTTCAGCTTACCCTGCCCTTCTACGGAGGAAATTTTCGCTGGATGATTCTGGATCAGGAGGAGCAAGAGCTGAGCTCCGGGGTGGTGAATGTGGAAAGTCCCCGGGAAAATGAGATCTACACGGCAGTGCTCTCCGGGGATACGGATCTGGAACCGGCCCTGCAGCAGCTGCGCTTCACCGGGGAGAACGGCGGAAATATTATGAATCTTAAGACCATATCCTGGGAGGCGTCCCAGGTGCCGGAGGATCAGGAGCTGATGGATCAGCTGCAGGTTTTCGTGGCCCAGGAGGGCCAGCTGGAGGGACTAAGCCAACAGCAGCGGGAGGTTCTGGAGCGGTGGGAGAGCCAGGGCGGCCTCCTGATTGAGACCACAGAGGAAACCTTAAAAGAGGATGTGGAGCAGATGATCTCCGGGGAACGGTTAGACCGGCTGATCCAGGAGAACGGAAACAGCTACAGTGGCTGGGAGAAGAGCAACGTGCTGGAAAATGCGCCCATCAGGAGTACGCCGCCGGTGAAGCTGTATCTGGGGATTCTGCTTCTTTATATTGTCATCGCAGGCCCGGGACTTTATCTGATTCTGAAGAAGAAGAACCGCCGATATTATCTCTTCGGGGGGATTCTGGCCGCGTCTCTGACCACAGTGCTTCTGCTGGCGGTTTTGGGACACCGGGATGGTATTCACGCCCCCTTCCTGGTGTACGAGGCCAGATATGTGCAGAAGGGCGAAAAAATCAGCCTGCAGGCCACCTGCGGAATCCAGGCGCCCTACAACGGCGGTTACACTTTGTATGTGGATCCCGACTATCAGCTGCTGCCCTACCAGCCCTACTCGGCTCTGTACTGGGATGGGGAGGAGCAGATGGTGGGATTTCCTTCCATGAACATGCGCCTGGGGGAGAAGAGCTCCCGCCTGCAGTTTTCCGATGTGTCCACCTTCCAGCCCATGTATTTTACCCTGGAGCGGCAGGAGGAGGGAGGGCCTCTGGTGGAGGCCCAGGTCAGCTGCTTCCAGGAGACTCTTCAGGGGACGGT
Source organism: Candidatus Egerieimonas intestinavium (assembly GCA_018711815.1). Classification (GTDB taxonomy): domain Bacteria; phylum Bacillota; class Clostridia; order Lachnospirales; family Lachnospiraceae; genus Egerieimonas; species Egerieimonas intestinavium. Next base: position 24,642 of record DVHU01000025.1, on the reverse strand, counting down.
GACCAATAGATCGCCCTATGTGATTTCGGACGCCCAGCTGCTTGTAGGCAGAGAAGGGGTGGCTTACCTGGGCGATCTGCAGCCAGGACAGACGGTGTCCCTGGAGAATATACCTGTGATCTTTGCCAGCCAGGAGACGTGGCTGGACAAAATTGGGGAAAATTTGCAGCAGAAGGACAGAAATTGGGAGAAATTCCTGGAGCTTCAATACCAGCAGATCTATTACCAGTGGACGGAGCGGGCAGACAGAACCGGGGGAATGCTCCTGGGGTTTGTGGAGGATGGAACCTTGGATTTCCAGATGGACTCCGGGTATGAGGTGTACGGGAAATCTGTTCTTCAGGCAGAGATTCCTGTGGAGCTCACCCGAGAGGGAGCAGTCTACGATCCCTGGTTTGCGGACCGGGGAAAGAACGGCCATGAGGACTATGCCACTACCCTGGGCATGTACATTAACCAGGGGGAGACACAAGCCCAGTACCAGGTGGAGGGAACCTTGGAGCGGCTCCGGTTTATTTCCAGGGAATCCCTGAAAACCGCCTACGAGATACCCTTTACCGGGGAGGTTTCCCTGTTCAACTGGCAGACAGAAAAATACGATCTGCTGGAGGACTGGGAATCCCGAACTTTGGTGGGCAATGAGCTGGCGCCCTATGTGAGCCCGGATACGGGGCTGCTGCAGGTGCGCTATCAGACAGAACAGATAAAAGAGAAAGAAGACGGAAATGAAGTCCTGGAGCTTCTGCCGGTGATTACCGCTGTGGAGAGGAAGGTGCCCGATGCTTAGGGTAGAAAATTTATATAAGAGATACGGAAACTTCCTGGCCTTAAACGGTCTGCAGATGAATGTGCGCAAGGGAGAGCTCTTCGGATTTGTGGGCCCCAACGGAGCGGGCAAGACAACCACCATACGGATCATCGCCGGACTTTTATCCGCCAGCAGCGGGGAAGTCTGGGTGGATGGTCAGCGGGTGGGAAAGGATCTTAAGGTGCTGAAAAACCACATCGGTTTTGTGCCGGATTTCTTCGGACTCTACGACAACCTGACTGTGATGGAGTATCTGGAATTTTATGCGGCGGCCTACCAGATTCCGGCCCGGGAGCAGAAGCGCCGGGCGCAGGAGGTGCTGGAGCTGGTAAATCTGCCCCAGGTGGAGGATCAGTATGTGGACACCCTCTCCCGGGGAATGCAGCAGAAGCTCTGTGTGGCCCGGGCCTTGATCCACAAGCCTCCCCTGCTGGTGATGGACGAGCCGGCCTCCGGGCTGGATCCCAGAACCCGCAGGGAGTTCAAGGAATTGTTAAAGCAGCTCAGGCAGATGGACTACACCATCCTGATCAGCTCCCACATCCTCTCGGAACTGGCGGATATGTGTACAGGAATTGGGATCATCAATCAGGGGCGGATGGTGCTGCAGGGGGACATCGAGGAAATCCTGGTGTCCATCGACAGCTCTAATCCCCTGCTGATTACGGTCTACAAAAACCTGGAGGAGGCGGTGCGGCTGGTGGGAAATCACCCGCTGGTGACCAGAGTCTCCATCCAGGGAAATGTGATTTCCGTGCTGTTTTCCGGAACCCGGGAGGAGGAGGCCCAGCTTTTGGAGAGCCTGATTAGGGCAGGGGTGATGGTCACCTCCTTCAGCCGGGAGCATGGAAGTTTGGAATCTGTATTTTTTGCCATGACGGAGGCGGAAAAGGAGGGGAAAGTGTATGAAGCTGAATCCGGTTTTTCAGAGTGAGGTGAGAAGAAACTCCCGCTCCATGCGGATCTCCTGGATTATTTTCGGGGGCAACCTGATGCTGGCGGTGATCGTGGCCGTCAGCTTTCTGGGGGCGGGCAGCATGCAGGGCTATGTCAGCGCCGGCCAATACCAGATCCCCATCCGCTGTCATATGCTCATGTGCTACGCCCTCTTTTTCATGGAGTGCCTTCTGATTCCGGGCATTGCCGGAAGCTCCATCGCCGGGGAGCGGGAGAGGCGGACCCTGGATATCCTGCTGACCACCAACCTGAATCCCTGGCGGATCATTGTGGGGAAGCTGGAGGCCTCCTTGAGCCTGGTATTTCTGCTGGCCTTTTCTGCGCTGCCCTCCATGGCCATGGTGATGATCTTCGGGGGCGTGGGACTGACGGAGCTGCTGACGGAGGTGCTTTTTTTGGTGGTCACCGGGATATTTATCGGCAGTATCGGAATCTTCTGCTCTGCCATGTGCAAAAAGACCAACATGGCCACCATCCTTTCCTATCTGCTGGTGGTGGCGCTGGTGGTGGGGACAGTGCTGGCGCTGATGCTCTGGCACTACCTGCTGACTGTGCGGATGGAAAACAGCGGAGTGTATCAGGAGGTAAGTCTGGGAGCGGGCATTTATCTGCTGCTGCTGAATCCCCTGGCCCCTTATTTTGGGCTGATCTCCGGGCAGCTGGGCAACGGCTATGAGCTGCAGACCATGGCTTCCTGCTTCGGTGACTACGGCGGCTCCTGGGGCGTCCGTCACATGGTTATCCTGGGCATCCTGGTACAGCTGCTCCTGTCGGCGCTGCTCCTTTTGGCCGCCGGAAAGAAGATAAATCCGCTGAATAAATAGAAAATTTACTTTGCTGCGGAATTCAAGTATAATGATAGGGAAAAGGAAATACTGATCGGAGAAAATATTATGCTTATCATCAAGCTTCTCATTATACTGGAAATGTTATGTGTCAATATTGCCTCCTTTGAGGGATTTTGCCGGAGGAAATACAGCAGGATCGTCAGTTTTCTGGTGCTGGTGTTTTTCAGTTTGCTGTTCTTTGGCGGTATTTTGCTCCTGTTTCCTCAATATGGCGATGGGAAACTGATGATTCTGGGGTTTTTGTATCTGATTCCCCTTTCCTTTCTGTATGAAAACAGCCTTTTTCAGATGTTTATCATCATGTGCATGAACTGGGCATATTCGCTTTTTGCCTTCGTCTCTGCCTTCCAGATCAGCAGAATGATTGGGGAAGAGAATTTGTATGCGCATATGCTGCTGATCCAGACAGGGATTTACGCATTGACCCTTTACCCCTTGTTCAAGTGGGCGATGCCGAAATTTATCTTTATTTTGAAGAATCTGGGGAAATACAACAGACAATGTGTACGGTATTTTAATCTGAATTGTATTCTCCAGTCGGCCACAATCGTTATGTTAAATGTTGTATTTTTGGCAGAAGCGGGCAGTCCGGCCAAAATCCTTGCGATCTTTTTCTTTTTTGGAACTACAATTCTTTCGTACGTCATGATCTATCATATTGTGTCAGATTCTGTCCGCATCCGGAAGCTGGAGCAGGTTTCCCTGCGGGATGATCTCACGGGACTGGCAAACCGTGTCTGCCTGTTTGAGGATCTGCGGGAATTACGGCGCGGAAAAGATGTTTTTTCCATCCTTTTTCTGGACCTTGACCGGTTCAAGGCGGTCAACGATACCTACGGGCATGTGGTGGGAGACCAGTATCTGCGGCATTTTGCGGATATCTGCAGGGATGTTTTCCGGGACAGAGGAAAGGTATACCGTTTTGGGGGAGACGAATTTGTTGTGCTCTGCCCGGGAAAGATACCCCAGGACAAGGTTAAGGAGATTCAGGCCTGCCGAAGCTGGGAGACGGGAGCTCCGTGCCCCTTTAATCAGGTCAGCATAGGGGCCATTGAGTGCCGCCCGCCTTTCGAGGACGAAGACCGCCTGATGCACCAGGTGGATCAGAAAATGTATGAAATGAAGCTGAAATCAAGGGAGAGAAGGTGAAGGTTTAGATGAATACCAGAAAGAAACTTCCGATTGGAATTGAAAATTTTGAGGAACTTCGCAAAGAAGGTTTCTATTATGTTGACAAGACGGGGATGATAAAAGAGCTTCTTCATAACTGGGGAAAGGTAAATCTGTTCACCCGGCCAAGGAGATTCGGCAAATCTCTGAATATGAGTATGCTGAAATATTTCTTTTCGCTGGGAAGCGACGAGAAGCTTTTCAAGGGACTAAAAATTGCAGAAGAGACCGCCTTATGCCAGGAATATATGGGAAAATTTCCGGTAATTTCCATATCCTTAAAAGGAGTTAATGCCGGAACCTATGAAACGGCCCGGGAAATGGCGGCAAGAGTCATTAATGAGGAGGCGGCCCGGCACCAGTATCTTTCAGAGAGTGATCAGCTTACGCTAATTGATAAGGAACGTTTTGGCGAGCTCCTGAAAAGGGATATGAGTGAAGCGGCTCTTTTTGGCAGCCTGCGGGAATTATCCCGTCTCCTTCAGAAACATCATAACCAGGATGTGATCGTGCTGATCGACGAGTATGACGTGCCTCTCGCTAAAGCCTTTGAGCATGGATATTATGAGCAGATGATCATTTTGCTGCGCAACATGTTTGAGCAGGTGCTAAAGACCAACGACTGCCTGAAGTTCGCGGTGATGACCGGATGTATGCGTATCTCAAAAGAAAGCATCTTTACCGGGCTGAATAATCTGCGGGTACTGTCTGTATCGGATGTGGAATTTGACGAGTATTTTGGATTTACGGACAGAGAAGTAAGAGATATGCTGGAGTATTACCAGCTGCAGCAGCATTATCAGATGATGAAAGAATGGTATGACGGATATCAGTTTGGCGATGTGGAAGTTTACTGCCCTTGGGATGTGATCTGCCACTGCGCCAAGCTTTGCGCGGACCAGAAGGCCCAGCCGCAGAATTATTGGTCGAACACCAGCAGCAATGAAGTGGTGAAGAGATTTATCCAAAATGTGGATATAGGAAGAACAAAGCGGGAGATCGAAGACCTGGTCGCCGGCCAGGTGATAGAAAAGGAAATCCATCAGGAATTGACCTACATGGATATGTATCGTTCCATAGACAATATATGGAGCGTTCTGTTTACTACCGGATACCTTACGCAGAGAGGAAAACCGGATAGAAAGAGATTTCCGCTGGCAATTCCGAATATGGAGATCCGTGAAATCTTTACCGACCAGATTATGGAGTTCTTCAAAGAAGATCTCAGAAAGAATGGAGAGGCGGTAAATGCTTTCTGTCATGCGCTGAAAAATGGAGACGCTTCCCTGGCTGAGGCGCGGTTTGGAGAGTATCTGAGGAAAACCATCAGTATCCGTGATACCTTTGTAAAAAAGAAATTGAAGGAAAACTTCTATCATGGCATCTTGTTAGGACTTCTGGGCTCTCAGGATACATGGGGAATTTCTTCTAATAAGGAATCGGGAGACGGCTACAGCGATATTCTCGTGGAGATTGACCGGGAGGGAACCGGCATTGTGATCGAAATGAAATATGCAGAGGACGGCGACCTGGAGGCGGCATGTGAGGAAGCGCTGGAGCAGATCAATAAGAACCGGTACGAAGAGGAGCTGCGCGAAGAAGGAATAGACCATATTTTGAACTATGGAATTGCCTGCTACAAAAAACGCTGTCGAGTTATTCTTGCCGACAGATAGAGGGGCTTTCTTAAAAAGGGACTGTTGTATGATAGGATGGGGCTGTTGCAGTTAGCGAATATTTTCGCATATTCATGCAGCAGTCCTTTATTTGCGGGAGAGGGTAAGATACCGGTAACTAAAACTTATATAACAAAGAAAAAGACTTTAAGTAGATGTTAGTAACAAGAAGAAAATATTGGACATGGTTGTAGGAGGTACAATGGGAAAGGTAATAAAAGAAACGATTCATGCCAACGGGATAGATATCGGAATTTATACGCAGGATTTTGAAAATGAATTTATTTCATTGACAGATATAGCTAGATATAAAAGTGATGACCCTACAGCGGTTATACAAAATTGGATGAGAAATCGAGATGTAATAGAATTTTTGGGATTATGGGAAAGGCTGCATAATCCAGATTTTAAACCCCTCGAATTCGAGGGGTTTAAAAAACAGGCAGGAGCAAACGCATTTACAATGTCACCAAAGAAATGGATAGAAGCTACAAATGCTATTGGTATTGTATCAAAAGCGGGACGTTATGGCGGAACATATGCTCATAGTGATATTGCTATGTCTTTTGCGACTTGGATTTCTCCAGAATTCCAGTTATATATCATGAAGGATTACAGGAGATTAAAGACAGATGAGAATAGCAGATTGTCTTTGAATTGGAACTTAAACAGAGAAATATCTAAACTGAATTACAGGATACATACAGATGCAGTTAAGGATAATTTGATTCCACCGGAATTAACACCTGCGCAGGTGGCATATACCTATGCCAATGAAGCAGATATGTTGAATGTTGTTTTGTTTGGCAAGACTGCGAAGCAGTGGAAAGATGAAAATCCAACAGCAAAAGGGAATATGCGGGATGTGGCAACTCTAAATCAGTTGTTGGTGCTTGCAAATTTAGAAAGTTATAATGCAGTATTGATTAATCAGGGGAAGATGCAAAAAGAGAGAATGGAATTACTCCGACAATTAGCTGTACAGCAGTTGCGGACATTGGAGACGGTAAGTTTAAATGATTTACCGAGAATAGAAACGGCAATACAGAAGTGATAAATAGATATAATCAATGAAGAGGCCCAAGGACGGAATAAGATTAATGCTGAAGTTATCGGCGGCCCAAATGACCGCCGATAAAAAATCAAAAATTTACACACTTTACTTGACAAATTTATTTGCGGAGATTTTCCAGAACCGTGTAGGGGATTTTCAGGTTTCCCTTTCCGCAGCCCAGCTGAATCTCCGGCTTGTTGGCCCCGTGGAAGTCCGATCCCCCGGAGATTTTCAGGCCGTAATCCTTGGCCAGCTGCCGGGAGAGGCGCTCCTCCTCCCGGCTGTTGGTGGAGTAGAGAACCTCCACCGCGTCCAGGCCCGCGTCCCGCAGGCGCGAGAAGAGCAGCCGCAGCTGCTCAAGGCCCAGCTGGTAGAGCATGGGGTGGGCCAGGACGGCAATACCGCCGTTCTCCTGGATCAGGCGGATGGCCTGGTAGGGGGTCACCTTCTCCCGGGGAACAAAACAGGGCGCCCGGTCTCCGATATAGCGGGGAAAGGCCTCCTTGATGGAGGATACGTACCCCTGCTCCAGAAGATAACGGGCAAAGTGGGCCCGGGTCCAGACACAGTCCGGGAAGGCTTCCGCCATGGCCTCCCAGGAGATGGAGACCCCATGCTCCCGGAGGCGGCCGATGATGGCCAGGTTCCGCCGATCCCGGGAATCCTGGAATTCCTTCAGGGTTTCCCGGAAATGGGCGTCCTGGGGATTTAGCTCCAGCCCCAGGATGTGGACGTCCCGTCCCTGATAGCTGGTGGAAAATTCAATGCCGCAGACCACCTCCACGCCCAGGGCTTTCCCGGCTGCCAGAGCCTCCGGTAGCCCCTCCAGGGTGTCGTGATCCGTCAGAGCCATGGCCCGAAGGCCCTGGCGGCGGGCCAGCTCAACCACCTGGGTGGGGGAGAGGGTGCCGTCGGAGGCGTTGGAATGTACGTGTAAATCAATAAGCTCCATGGTGCGATTCCTTCCGTCCTATTCCGGCTGATAGAAATACGTGGCGCGGATCACCGTGTTCAGATCCAGGTTTTCTTCATTTTTGGACTCCACCAGATGGTAGAGCTCCTCATGGCAGTCGTAGAGCTCCTGGCCCCGGCCGCTCTCCATCATGTAGGTTACGGATTCCAGGCGCACCGAGTGAGTCAGGGCCCGCACCACCCGGTTGATCTTATCCATGAGGGGGTTGTGGCCGGCCTGGGAGATCAGATCATGGAATTGGTTGTCCGCCTCAAAAAACAGGGAAATGTTGGGGGGAGTCTGCTGAACTGCGGATTTCATGTCGGCCATCACCTGGCGGATTTGCCCCAGATCCTCCGGGGTTCTCTTTTTCAGAGCCAGCTGGACAACGCTCACCTCCATGATTTCCCGAAGCTCGATGAGATTTTCGTAAGAATTGCTGGTATCCAGGATAATGCCGTAGAGCATGGGATCAATCATGCTCTCAGAGAAGCCCTCGCAGACGAAGGTGCCCTCCGCCCGCCGGATCTCCAAAACACCCAGGTAGACCAGGATTTTGATGGCCTCCCGGATGGAGTTACGGCCCACGCCCAGAGTATTTGCCAGCTCTATCTCTGTGGGAATTTTATCGCCGGGGCGCAGCTGCTTGGAAATCATGGCTTCGGTGAGGCTGTCGATTACCCGCTGTACCACGGACGTGCTGTTGATCGGCTTTAAATAAGGGATTGCTTTACTATTCATTTATCTGCACCGTCCTATGTTTTCATTTAACTAATATTACTTTATCCCGAAAGAATGGATTTGTCAAATGCTTGACGAGAAAATAAAGCTGTGGGGCAGAAAAGATCAGAAAAATAAAAAGGGATGCCGTCCATGGCAGGAGACAGCATCCCTGTGGCCTACAGGCCGAGTGTTAAGGAAATTTTATGGCACATATGGACGTGGAATTAATCCATATGGGAACCACCGTTGATATCGATCTCTTCGCCGGTGATGTAGGAAGCTTCTTTGGAAGCTAAGAACACGATGGCGTTGGCCACCTCCTGGGTCTCGCCGGGGCGGCCCATGGGGATGCCGTCGATGACCTTCTGAGCCTCATCTGCGGGAAGAGATTTCCAGATTTCCGTGTTGATCAGGCCGGGGCACACGCTGTTGATGGTGATGCCCTCAGCGGATACCTCCCGGGAGAGATTCTTGGAGAAGGCCAGAACAGCTGCCTTGGAAGCAGAGTAGTGGGCGCCTCCGAAGATTCCGCCTCCCCGTTTTCCGGATACGGAGGAGAGGTTCACAATACGGCCGTACTTCTGAGCCTTCATGGGCTTTAGGCAGGCCTGGGTGATCAGAAACAGGCCGAACATATTTACGTTGAAGATCCGTTTGATATCCTCCAGGGTCATGTCCTCCACGGTGACCTTCTGGGAGATTCCGGCATTGTTTACCAGCACATCGATGCGGCCGAATTTCTCCAGGACGGTGTCCACCACCTGCTGCACAGAGGCGGGATCCGTGATATTTCCAGCTACGCCGAAGGCTTTTCCGCCGGCCTCCTGGATGGCTTTTACGGTGTCGGCTACACCGGCCTCGTTAATGTCGGTGATCACCACGGTGGCGCCCTGGCGGGCAAAGGTGAGGGCGATGGTTCTTCCGATTCCCTTGGGGGAGCCGCTGCCAGTTACGATAACTACCTGATCTTTGAAGTCTAACATATGATTTTCCTCCTTGTTATATCCTATAAATTATGTAGGATGTTTAAATTAAAATTTTTTTACCAGCTCCTCAGCCAGAGCCACAACGTTTTCCTTGGTGATGCCGTTCATGGCCAACAGGCGCTCATAGGGAGCGGACATACCAAACTGATCCTGGATTCCAACCCGGCGCACCACGCCGCGTCCTTCCTGGGCCACCACCTCGCTGACAGCGCTTCCCAGACCGTTGATGATGTTGTGGTCCTCCAGGGTGATGATTCTGCCGATGTCGCTGATGCAGGCCTTCACGGCGTCCACATCCAGAGGCTTGATGGTGTGCATATCCAGTACCCGGGCGGAGAGCCCCTTTTCCTCCAGAAGCTTGGCTGCCTCCAGGGCGATGGCTACTGTGTCGCCGTTGGCGATGAGGGCCACATCCTTGCCGTCCTGAAGCTGGTGAGCTTTTCCGATGACAAACTCTGTGTTTTCGTCATAGATTACCGGCACCTTGTCCCGGGTGAAGCGCAGATAGCAGGGGCCGTCCTTTTCGGCGGCGGCGGCTACCAGCTTTTTGGTGGCGTAGTAGTCGGCGGGCATGATTACGGTCATATTGGGCAGAGTCCGAAGAACGCCCATGTCCTCGATACACTGATGGCTGGCGCCGTCGTTGGCCGGGGTCACACCGCCGTGAGAGCAGGCCAGCTTGACGCTTAAGTTGGTGTAGCAGGCTTCCTGGCGGAGCATCTCGCACATGCGCAGGGAACCGAATACTGCATAGGTGACCACAAAGGGAATCTTTCCGCAGGCGGCCAGACCGGCAGCCACACCGGCGGCGTTCTGCTCCGCGATACCCACGTTCACATACTGCTGGGGCAGCGCCTTGCTGAAAGCGCCGGTTTTGCAGGATTTTCCGATATCTGCGTCAATGACGTAAATCCGGCTGTCTTTTTTTCCCAGCTCTACAATCTCATCTCCGAAACCGTCCCGGGTTGCTTTTTTATTTTCACTCATGATTCCATCCTCCTTATTTCAAAATCTGAGCGTCCAGCTCAGCCATGGCCTGCTTGTATTCCTCTTCATTGGGAGCCACACCGTGCCAGCCGCACTGGTTCTCCATGAAGGAGACGCCCTTGCCCTTTACGGTGTGGGCGAAGATACATTTGGGCTTTCCGTTTTTGGCCTCCCGGATTTTATCCAGGGTAGCGACGATCTGCTCCATGTCGTGGCCGTCGATCTCGTAGACCTCCCAGCCGAAGGCGGCGAATTTTTTGCCCAGATCAATGTTGGGCATAACCTCGTCGCAGGTGCCGTCGATCTGCAGGTTATTGTTGTCCACGAAGGCCACCACATTGTCCAGCTGGTATTTGTTGGCCGTCTGGGCAGCCTCCCAGATTTCGCCCTCCTGGCACTCGCCGTCGCCCAGAACCACGAATACCCGGTAATCCTTGCCGTCACGCTTGCCGGCCAGAGCCATGCCAACGCCGCAGGCCATTCCCTGCCCCAGGGAGCCGGTGGAAATGTCGATGCCGGGACATTTTTTCATATCCGGATGTCCCTGAAGGATAGAGCCCTCCTTGCGCAGGGTGTCCAGCACGTCCTCCGGAAAGTAGCCTAAGGTGGCCAGGGCCGCGTACTGGATGGGGCACACATGGCCTTTGGAGAGGATGCAGCGGTCCCGGTCTTCCCAGTGGGGATTCTTGGGATCAATGTTCATCTCCCGGAAATAGAGGGCTGTCACAAAGTCAGCGGCAGAGAGGGAGCCGCCGGGATGGCCGGACTGAGCCTTGTAAATCATGGAAATTACTTTTTTCTTCAGCTCTGTGCACTGGTTTTTCAGTTCCTTAACAGAAATATCTTTCATTATCTTTCACCTTCCTTATTTTTTTATCCCACAAATAGTGTAGAGATCTGGGGGATATAGGTAACAATTAAAAGAACCACAATGGAGGCCACGATCAGCGGTATCACTGATTTGGAGATGGTCTTCAGATCCACCTTTCCCACGCCGCAGGCCACGTACAGATTCACGCCCACCGGGGGAGTGTACAGGCCGATGGCCAGGTTTACGATCATCACAACGCCTAAATGAATCAGGTTTACCCCCAGGGCTTCCGCCACCGGTACGAACAGCGGTACGAAGATGTACAGGGCTGAGGTGGAGTCCAGGAAGCAGCCGGCGATCAGAAGGATAATATTCACGATCAGGAAGAAGATGATCGTGCTTCCTCCGGTGATATTTACCAGGGCGCTGCTGATGGCCACGTCCAGGCGGGCTCTGGTCAGCACGTAGGCGAACAGGGTAGCCGCTGCGGTGATGAACATAATGGTGGCCGTGGTGGACACCGTGTCAATGAGGATGGCATAAAGCTGTTTAAGCTTTACCGTTTTGTAGATCACCAGTCCCACGAAAAGCCCGTACACAGCGGCTACCGCTGCGGCCTCAGTGGGAGTGAAGATGCCGCCGTAGATACCGCCCAGGATGATGACCGGCATTAACAGTCCCCAGAAAGCATCCTTGAAGGCAGCCAGGCGTTCTTTGCCGCTGGCCTTAGGAAGGGTCTTAAGCTCTGTTTTCCTTCCGATGAGAAGGGCGGTGAGCAAAAGGGCGGCACCCATGATCAGTCCGGGGACAACGCCGGCGATGAACAGGTCGCTTATGGATGTATCGGCGATAGAGCCGTATACAACGAAGGTAATGGACGGCGGGATAATCACGCCGATGGCTCCCGAGGCCGCCATCAGGGCCGCGGAAAACGCGGGAGAGTATCCGGATTTGATCATGGCCGGAACCATGATCAGTCCCAGGGCCGCCACGGTGGCGGGACCGGAGCCGGAGATGGCTGCGAAGAAGCAGGATACGATGACGCACACCATGGCCACGCCGCCTTTGATGTGTCCCACCATGGCCTCAGCCAGACGGATGAGCTTGGCGGAGATCTGCGCCTTCTCCATAATCACGCCGCTTAAGATAAAGAAGGGGATGGAGAGAAGCACAAACTTACTGGTGGAGGAGGAGACCAGCCGGGGAAGGCTGCTCATAATGGTCTCCAGAGGACGCCCGGCGCCCTGCACAATCATAGCTGCCAGACTGGAGAAGCCCAGGCAGACGGCGATGGGGGTTCCTAAAATCAGCAATACCGCAAATACGATGAAAAGAATAGCCGCAATCATTTGGTTTTCGCCTCCTCTACTGTATTTTCCGGATTGGCGTTATCGATCACCTCTTCCGGGTGGTGGGGGTCGCTTTTGATTTCCTTAATTAAAAGCTCCGCAAAGCGCACGGTGATGAAGAAGGCGCCGATGGGAACGAAGGAGCCGTAGATCCACTCGGGCCAGGCCATGGCGGCGGTCCGCTGTCCCAGCTGATACTGGCTGATCACCATCAGCACGCCGTAGTACAGGATGGCGAAGGAGAAGATCAGGGCGATGATGTAACTGATAATATGTAAGACCTTAGCCACCGGGGCGGACACATGGTCGGTGAGGATGGTAAGTCCCAGGTGAGCCTTATTCTTGGCTGCGATAGAGGTACCCATCAGGCTCAAGAGCACGAAGAGGTACGAGGTGATCTCCTCCGAGAAAGAGAAGGAGGCGTGAAATACGTAGCGGGAGATGACGTTGGCAAAGGTAAGGATTGTCATAAACGCCAGGGCAACCGCAGTGATAAATTCTTCGATTCTTCCTAATACTTTCATAGCAGTCTCCTTTACTCAATTCCAAATGCCGAGCAGGCTTCCTCACCGTAGGAATCAATAAATCCCTGACGGGTATCGGCCACCGCATCCTTAAATGCCTGCAGTTCCTCAGCGGACAGCTCCTTCACCTGCATGCCCTTTTCCCGGAAACCCTCCACCAGCTGGGATTCCTCAGCTTCCAGGTGGTCGCGTCCCCATTCGCAGGCCTCCAGAGCTTTCTCCTGGAGCAATTCTCTGGTATTTTCCTCTAAGGATTCCCAGATCTCTGTGTTGGCCACAAAGAGGTCATTCTCATAGCTGTAGTTCCACATGGTCAGATATTCCTGAACCTCGTACATCTTGGAGGAATCGGTGATGGATACGCCGTTTTCCTGGCCGTCGATGGTTCCCTGCTGCAGGGCGGTGAAGCACTCGCTCCAGTTCAGGGCGGTGGGATCCGCGCCCAGGGTTCGGAAGACGCCCATGTATATGTCGTTGCCGGGTACCCGGATTTTCAGGCCCGCCACGTCCTCCGGGGCAGAAACCTCATGCTTGCTGTTGGTAATCTGACGGAAGCCGTTGTGGAAGGAGCCCAGATAGGTGATGCCTTTTTCAGCCAGACGTTTGGCGTAGTAATCTCCGCCGCCATTGTCGATGGCATTGCGCGCGTCCTCGTAGCTGTCGAAGCACCAGGGAATGGTGGCCACGGAGAGCTGGGTATCAATAACCTGCATGACGCAGGAGGCGTACGCGGCCAAATCCACACCGCCCACGGCGATCATCTCCACGCCCTTAGTAGAGTTTCCTCCAGCCAGCTGATCGTTGGGGAAGACGGCGATGGTCACATTCCCACCGGAAGCCTCCTCCACCAGGTCTGCGAACTTGTTGGCCACCAGGGAGTCAATCTGATTGTCTGTGCCGTTGACCGCCATCACCAACTCGATGGTCTGGTATTCATCCCCGGCGCTGGCATCGGCGCTGTCCTGGGATGAGGAGCAGCCGGTGAGAAGGGAGAGGGACAGTGACAGAGCCAGAATCCCGCACAAAAATTTTCGTTTCATTTTCAACCTCCTTATACAGTTTTCACGACTGTTCATCCTTTGTAGGATGTTATACCTAGTATATACCATATAATCTTCCCTAAGTCAATAGGGAAAATCGTTAATTTTTTATCTAATTTGCATAAATAAACAGCGTTGACAGGGGAGGGAATAAACCATATACTTGAGTTAGAAAAAGCTAACTAACGAGGTGAATAGATGAACTTTGATTTGTACGGGTGCCAGCTGAAGATTCTGGAGAAGGACGAGGGCCATATTTTCTGCCAGGTGCCCTGCGCGGACGGGGAGACCGGTCGGATGGATATCTGGCAGCTGTTTCCGGGAATTGTTATGAGCTTTAATGATTTTCAGGCCCGCTGTTTTTTGTCCCCGGCCCTGGGCCGGGCGCAGGTGCTGGAGTTTAATCACTGCCTGCGGGGACGGTACGAGTGCCAATTCGAGAACAGCACCTACGCCTATCTGGGGCCCGGGGAGATTGCCCTCAGCCGCCTGGACAGCCTCCAGCGCTGGTCGGGTTTTCCTCTGGGAGAGTATTACGGCATCTCTCTTCTGCTGGACTTTGCCCAGGGCGGGGAAGCGCTGGAGAGGATTTGGCCGGGGATGGGGAGAAATTTGAAAAAAATCCGGGAAAAGTTCTGGGAGGCCAGGTGTTACTACCAGTGTCAGCCCCGGGGAGCGGCGGCCGGCTGTCTGGAGGGCTTCTACCAGGAGATTCCCGGGGAAAGCCGCCTGAATTTCTACCGACTGCGGACCCTGGAGCTCCTGGAGCATCTGGGAGCCTTAAAGGTTCAGGAGCAGAATTACCATGCGTATCTGCCCCGGCAGAAGCGACAGCGAATGCAGCAGGTGCGGCGGCTTTTGGAGGAGGATCTGGAAGGACGGCTCAGGCTGGAGGATGTGGCTCGGGCGGCGGATCTGGGGCTGACGGCCCTGAAGGAGCAGTTCCAGGCGGTGTACGGTCTGTCGCCCATGGCCTTCCGGCGTCAGGTGCGGATGCGGCGGGCGGCGGAGCTGCTGGAGGGCAGCTCCAGGAAAGTGGGAGAGATCGCCGGCCTTTTAGGCTATGAAAATGCCAGCAAATTTTCCCGGGCTTTCCGCAGCAGCGTGGGGGAATCCCCGGCGGCCTACCGGAGCAAGCGGCGGGAAAAGGAGCGGCTTTTTGGAGCGGAAGCGGCACCCCGGAGTAGATAAGGAAGAGAAAAGGAGCTATAATACCATATAGTTAGTTGAAACTAACATAATTTTTGAGGAGGTGTATGTCGTGAAGGAGAAAAAAGAAAATGCTCTGGGAAGGCTGCTGGAATTTGCCGGCGGCCACAGAAAGCTTACCTTGCTGGGCTGTGTTCTCTCCGGGGTGTCGGCGGTCCTTACCCTGCTTCCCTTTGTGTGCGTGTGGTTTGTGGTGCGTCAGGCTCTTGGGGGAATCAACGGGGAGGTTGATCCCCAGGCCCTGGCTCATTGGGGCTTTATGGCCCTATGGTTTGCCCTGGGAGGTCTGGCGGTCTACTTTGCCGCGCTCATGTGTACCCACCTGGCAGCCTTCCGGACGGCCAGAAATATGCGCGTCCGGGCAGCGGAGCGGTTGGTGGAGCTGCCTCTGGGATTTTTTACGGTCAATCAGTCGGGGCGCCTGCGCAAGCTGATTGATGATAACGCGGAGATGACGGAGTCTCTTCTGGCCCACCAGCTGCCGGATCTGGCCGGGGCTATAGTCACTCCGGTGGCGGCGGTGGCGCTGCTGTTCGTCTTTGACTGGCGCATGGGTCTTTTATGCCTGCTGCCCATGGTGGTGGCAGTGCTTCTGATGGGGGCCATGATGGGAGGAAAAAACGCCCGGTTTTTTGAAAAATATCAGAGGGCCATCGAGGAGCTCTCCGGGGAGGCTACGGAGTATGTGCGGGGAATACCGGTGGTAAAGGTGTTTCAGCAGACGGTGTACTCCTTTAAGAGCCTTTACCAATCTATCATGAGCTACAAGGAGCTGGCCTCCGATTACGCCATGGGCTGCAGGAATCCCATGACCGGTTTTACCACAGCCTTAAACGCCACCTTCCTGCTGCTGATACCTGTGGGTATGCTGGTGATCGCCGGCTCCGCGGACAGCTGGGGAGCGCTGGCGGACTTTATTTTTTATATCCTCTTTTACCCCATGTGCGCATTGATGATGATGCGGGTCATGTATGCCAGCGAGGCCATGATGCAGGCGGATGAGGCGGTGCAGCAGCTGGACCGGATCCTGAAGGAAGCTCCCCTGCCGGAGCCGGAGCACCCGGTAAAGCCGGGGGATGCCAGTATTGCTTTTGAGGAGGTATCCTTCACCTATCCGGGAGCCGCCAAAAAGGCCCTGGATCAGGTGAGTTTTCAGGTGCCCCAGGGGGCTACGGTGGCCCTGGTGGGTCCCTCGGGAGGGGGAAAGACCACGGCGGCCAGCCTGATTCCTCGGTTTTGGGATGTGACCGGGGGGCGGGTGAAGGTGGGCGGCGTGGATGTGCGCAGCATTTCCTCCCGGGCGCTGATGGATCAGGTGGCTTTCGTGTTCCAGGATACCCGTCTCTTTAAGGAGTCTCTGCTGGAAAATATCCGGGCTGCCCGGCCCCAGGCCACCCGGGAACAGGCGGTGGCCGCGGCCATGGCCGCCCAGTGCGGGGATATTTTGGAAAAGCTGCCCCAGGGCATCGACACGGTGGTGGGAACCAAGGGAGTCTATCTTTCCGGGGGAGAGTGCCAGCGGATCGCCCTGGCCCGGGCAATCCTGAAGGATGCGCCCATTGTCCTCCTGGACGAGGCCACCGCCTTTGCGGATCCGGAGAATGAGAGCCTGATCCAGAAGGCTTTTGAGCAGCTGACCCGGGGCAAAACCGTGCTGATGATCGCCCACCGGCTGTCCACCGTGCGCCATGCGGATGAGATCCTGGTGATGCAGGAGGGCAGGATTGCCGAGCGGGGAACCCATCGGGCCCTTCTGGAAAGGAAGGGCATCTATGGGGCTATGTGGGAGGATTATTTAAGCAGCGCCCAGTGGAAGATGGGAAAGGAGGAGAGCGTATGATACAGAAGCTGCAGAAGACATTTGCCCTGACCCAGCGGGGAGCCAGGGATCTGGTGAAGGCTACCCTATGGTCAGCCCTGGCCAATCTATCCCTGATGTTCCCGGTGGGACTTCTGATACTGGTCCTGGAGCAGCTGACGAAAGCCCTGGAGACGGGAGGGGGATTCACCCGGGGAATTTGGCTGTATACGGGGCTGGCCCTGGCGTTGGTGGCGCTGATTTTCGTGATTCATTTTATCCAGTATAAAAGCCTCTACATCGCCACCTACATTGAGAGCGCCAACCGAAGGATCGGCCTGGCGGAGAAGCTGCGCCGGCTGCCCCTGTCCTTCTTCGGGCGGAGGGACCTCTCTGACCTGACGGCTACCCTCATGAGCGACTGCTCCGCCCTGGAGCAGGTTTTTTCCCATCAGGTGCCCCAGCTTTTCGGCTCCTGTATCTCCACGGCGATTATTGGCATCGGCCTTCTGGCCATGGACTGGCGGCTGGGCATAGCGGCCCTGTGGGTGCTGCCGGCGGCGCTGCTGATGACCTTAGGCTCCAGAAAGCTTCAGGATAAGATGGGAACCGTGAGCCTGGAGGCCCGGAGGGCAGCCACGGACGGGCTGCAGGAATGTCTGGAGACCATTAAAGATATCAAATCCTGCAACCAGAAGGAGAGATATCTGGAAGGACTCAGGGAAAAGATCGCCGGCGTGGAGCGGGCGGCTATCCGATCGGAGCTGACCACCGGCGTGCTGATCACCTCCGCCCAGGGAGTCCTGCGCCTGGGGATCCCCACGGTGGTGCTGACGGGAGCCCTGCTGTTTGCCGGGGGCCAGGTAGACTTCATCACCTACCTGGTATTTCTCCTGGCAGTTACCCGACTCTACGATCCCCTGTCCATCGTCCTGACCCAGATTGCGGCCCTCTTTAACGCGGGGATTAAGATACGCCGGATGCAGGCCATCGAAAATGAACAGGTGCAGAGGGGGTCAGAGGACTACGCTCCGGATAATTACGATATTGTCTTCGACCGGGTAAAATTTGCCTATCAGGAGAATGAGGGAGTCCTGGAGGACGTATCTTTCACCGCCAGACAGGGGGAGGTCACCGCCCTGGTGGGCCCCTCGGGAGGAGGAAAATCCACAGCAGCCAAG
The DNA here is from genome assembly GCA_018711815.1 of Candidatus Egerieimonas intestinavium. GTDB lineage: Bacteria > Bacillota > Clostridia > Lachnospirales > Lachnospiraceae > Egerieimonas > Egerieimonas intestinavium. The sequence goes on along the minus strand of DVHU01000025.1, from coordinate 6,569 downwards.
CTGGCAGCCCGGTTCTGGGACGTGAATGGCGGAAGGATCACCCTGGGCGGGAGGGATGTGTCCTCGGTGGAGCCGGAGACTCTCCTTAAGAGCTTTGCCATCGTATTTCAGGATGTGGTGCTGTTTCACGACACAATCCTGGAAAATATCCGGCTGGGGCGGCGAACGGCCACGGACGAAGAGGTGTTGGCGGCGGCTCAGGCCGCCCAGTGCGATGAGTTTGTCCGGCAGCTGCCGGAGGGATATCAGACGGTAATCGGGGAGAATGGTTCCACCCTCTCCGGGGGCGAGCGCCAGAGAATCTCCATCGCCCGGGCAATCCTGAAGGACGCGCCGGTAATCCTCCTGGACGAGGCCACCGCCAGCCTGGACGTGGAGAACGAGAGCAAGGTGCAAAGGGCGCTTTCCGGTCTGATCAGAAACAAAACCGTGCTGATTATCGCCCACCGGATGAGGACGGTGGCCGGGGCCGACCGGGTGGTGGTTCTGGAGGGGGGCCGTGTGGCCCAGCAGGGAACGCCCCGGCAGCTCCTGGCGGAGGATGGCCTCTACAGGCGCATGGTGCAGCTGCAAAATGAGAGTCTGAACTGGAGTCTCAAGGGGGACTGAGCAGTCCCGGGCCTTCCGCTGCCGAGCCCCTGTTGGGCTTGCTTTTATCCCCGATACCGCCTATAATTTTAGTAAAGACAGAGGCGCCGGCGGCCGAGACATTCTGCCGGGACTCCGGCGCCGGGCAGAGGGGAGAAGCGCATATGATCCGTATACTGGTGGTGGAGGATGACGAAAAGCTCAATCAGATCATCTGTACCTACCTTACAAACAATCATTATCAGGCCAGAGGCTGCAAAAACCCGGTGGAGGCCTACGATCTGCTCTCCGGGGAGAATTACGATCTCATTATCTCGGATATTATGATGCCTAAGATCAGCGGCTTTGATTTCGCCCGGGAAATCCGCCAAAGGGATCCGGCCATTCCCATCTTGTTTATCACAGCCCTGGATGATCTCTCTTCCAAGCAGAAGGGCTTTTACGCCGGAATCGACGATTATATGGTAAAACCCATCGACATGGATGAGATGGTTCTGCGGGTGGGGGCCCTGCTGCGGCGGGCCCGGATCAAAAATGAGAACCGCCTGGAGATCGGAGATTTGGTTTTGGTCCGGGATGAGATGGCCGCCTATGTGGACGGGGAGGAGGTAGCTATTCTGCCCCGGGAATTTAATCTTTTATATAAGCTGCTCTCACATCCCAAGAAAATATTTACCAGAAGCGAGCTGATGGATGAGTACTGGGGCATGACCAACGACACAGGCCTGCGCACCGTGGACGTGTATATTACCAGGCTGCGCCGGGCCTTTGCCCACTGTAAAAGCTTCGAGATCGTCACCGTCCACGGCTTCGGCTATAAGGCGGTGCTGAAATGACAGGGAAAAGAGAAGAAAAACGGAGAAAGAAAAGAGATTCCCGGGTCACGGCTCCCATGATTTCCTGGCAGATGGTGCTGGCGATTCTGGGGATCATGGTGATCCTTGTGATCCTTGTGATTCTCCAATCCTTTATCTTTGACGCCTACCGGGACCGGCTGGCGGCCATGGTGGGGGTGCTGACTTACTACTTAATCTGCGTCTGCGTCCTGCTGGCGGTGCTGGTCTGGTTGGTGTGGCGCAGGCTTATGGGTAAACCTCTGCGAAAAATTGCCCAGGCGGCCAGAAGAGTGGCCCAGGGAGATTTCTCCGTGCAGGTTGATTCCGGAAAAAGAGGCGGAAAGAGGGCCGGGAAAAAGAATGAGATCGACGTGCTCATTGACGATTTTAATACCATGACCCGGGAGCTGGCGGGCAATGAGATGTTAAAAAGCGATTTCATCGCCAATGTCTCCCATGAGATTAAAACGCCCCTATCCATTATTCAGAGCTACACCAAGGCCCTGAAGGACGGATGCGTGACGGCGGATCAGCAGGAGCAGTACATGGATACCGTTCTGGACGCCGCTGAGAAGCTAAATTCTATGATTACCAATATCTTAAAGCTCAGTAAACTGGAAAATCAGCAGATATTTCCCTGGCCAGAGACTTACCAGCTGGGGGAGCAGCTTCGCCGCTGCGCCCTGAACTATATGGAGAAATGGCAGGCCAAGGATATTGCATTTGTCATTGATGTGGCGGACGTGGCGGTGCACTACGACGCCTCCCTCATGGAGCTGGTCTGGAACAATCTGCTGTCAAATGCGGTAAAGTTCACGGATCCAGGGGGCCGTATTGCCCTGACCTCCCGGGTGGAGGGCGGTGTGATTGCGGTGCAAATCCAGGATTCCGGCTGTGGTATGGATCAGGAGACCTGCAGCCGGATTTTCGAGAAATTTTACCAGGGGGACACCTCCCACGCCTCCGAGGGGAACGGCCTGGGCCTGGCCCTGGCCAAGAAGGTGGTGGACATTGCCGGCGGCCGGATACTGGTGGAGAGCAGTCCCGGCAAGGGTACTGCCGTCACTGTGGAGTTAAAGCTCTGATTTTTTAAAATTTCATATTTGATTAACAAAAAGCAGAAGGTTCGTAAACAGCCCTCCTGTACAATGTAGTCACAACCAAGGGAGGTGTGACGATGAAACGGCTATATATAATCACAGGAGCAAAAGGGCATGTGGCCAGCACGATTATCCAGTATCTGCGGGGCCAGGACTGCCAGATCCGGGGCCTGATCCTCCCCACAGAGGAAGGTCAGGATGATGGACAGGTTACTTACTATCGAGGGGATGTCTCCCGGCCGGAGACTCTGGAGGCTATTTTTGCGGACATAGACGGCAGAGAGGTTATTGTGATACACGCAGCGGGGATTATCAGCATTGCTGACCAGGTTACCCCGCTGCTTTATCGTGTGAATGTGGAGGGCACCCGAAATATTATCCGTCAGTGTATGCGCTGCCGGGTAAAGCGGCTGGTCTATATCAGCTCCGTGCACGCGATCCCGGAGAAGGCTGGGATGGCTGCGATCAGTGAGACATCCACTTTTTCCGGGGAGGCAGTCACGGGGGCCTACGCCGCCACCAAGGCCGAGGCCACCCGGCAGGTGCTGGAGGCCGTCGGGCAGGGGCTGGACGCGGTGGTGGTCCATCCCTCGGGGATTATCGGGCCCTACGATAAGGGAAATAACCATGTGGTGCAGCTGATCGCCATGTATATTTCCGGTAAGCTGCCGGCGGGGGTGGCCGGAGGCTATGATTTTGTGGATGTGCGGGATGTGGCCAAGGGCTGCCTGCTGGCAGCCGAGAAGGGCAGGGCCGGCAGCTGCTACATCCTTTCCAACCGCTACTTTACCGTGGGTGAGCTGCTGGAGTATGCCCGGGGAGCCAGCGGGGGAAGGAAGAAGGTCTGTCTGCCCATGGGAGTAGCCCGGGCCTTTGCCCCCCTCTTTGAGTGGCTGGCCAGAATCAGGCATACCCGCCCCCTCTACACGAAATACGCCCTGTACACCCTGTCCAGCAACGGACATTTTTCCCATTCCAAGGCCACGGCCGAGCTGGGGTACCATCCCCGGGATATGGGCGCCACCGTCAGGGACACGATCTTCTGGCTGAAGGGCGGGGAGGTTCCCCTGGAGACGGCCTAGAAAACCGGCAGCGGACGTACGGCCAAGGGGACAGACGGCAGGGGAGCGCCTGCGCTCAGAGATGAGACATTTTGGCAAAAAAAGAGGATGCCTGTTTCCTAAGAAATAGACATCCTTCTGCGTGGAAGCAATGGGGCTCGAACCCATGACCTCTCGCGTGTGAGGCGAACGCTCATCCCAGCTGAGCTATGCTTCCATGTACTCTATTTTAGCACAATAGATGAAATAGTCAAGAAAATTTTACGGATTTTGCAAATTAACGGTGAGGGCCGCCGCAGAGGTCAGCTTCCCCATAGCATTGGGGGATACTGATCCTTGCGGCGGCCCTCACCGGTCTTTCAACCATCCGAGCCCGGCGCCGGGAGAGGACTCTGCCAGCGGGATCCTTTGTCTGCAGCTCAGGAAGAAAAGAAGAGATCTTTTTCCCTCTGATAGACCGGCACATCCTCCTTCAGGGTGGCCAGGACCTCCAGCCGGCGGAGCTCCTCGGCGGGCACAGTCAAAGGATTATCGCTTAAGATCACCAGATCCGCCAGCATTCCGGGAGCCAGGGAGCCCTTCCGGTTTTCCTCGTGATACTGGTAAGCTGCTGTGCGGGTCATGGCTTTCAGTCCCTCCAGGGGGGAGATGGCCTGGCCGGGATCCAGAGACACGCCCTCCCGGGTGAGGCGGTTTACCGCGCACCAGAGGGTTTCCAGCATATTGGGCGGAAGTACCGGGGTATCCTGGTGGAAGGTGAAGGCCAGACCGCAGGAGAGGGCGCTGCCGGCGGCGCTGATCTGACTTGCCCGAGGCTGCCCGAAGTTTTTCAGGTGAATATCTCCCCAGTGATAGATATGGGCGGGGAAGAAGGAGGCGATCATGGAGCAGGCGGCCATGGCGGGAAACTGGTCGGGAGCGGCCAGCTGAGCGTGGATCATTACCGGGCGAATATCGGGGATGGGAAGGCCCTGGCTGTTGCGTTTGCCTATGACCTCCTGGCAGGCGCGAATCATTTGCTCTGCGGCAGCGTCCCCGTTGCAGTGAACCAAGAGCTGCCGCCCCTCCTCGTAGGCGGTCAGAAAGAAATCTGCCACCTGCCCATCCCCATAAATGGGGTAGCCCCGGTAGTCGGGCTCGCCGCCCAGATAGGGCTGGCGCATCCAGGCGGTGCGTCCCTGGGGAGAGCCGTCCAGAAAAATTTTGTAGCCTCCCAGCCGAAGGTGGTGATCATAGCCTTCCGCATGGACCGGGTATTCCCGCAGCAGCCGAGGACATTCCTTCAAATCCGCGTAGGCCACGATATCCGCCTGAAAGACGGATTCCTGGGAGGCCTCCAGGAGAAGCTCCCACTGAGGAGTCCTGGTGAGGCCGTCCTGGATGGTGGTGATCCCGTGGGACAGGTAGACCTGCTCCGCCATTTTCAGCTGGCGCAGCAGCTGATGCCGGGAGGGACGGGGAACCGCTCTTCCCGCGTGGACGGTGAAGGCCGTCTCCTCCAGGTAGCCGTTTAGCTCCCCGGTGTCCTTGTCTCTTCCCAGCAGGCCGCCCTCCGGATCCGGGGAGTCACTGGTGAGCCCCATGGCCTGGAGCGCCCTGGAATTGACCACTCCCATGTGGCCGCTGGCGTGGGAGAGCAGCACCGGATTGGAGGGAAACCACTGATCCAGCAGCTGGCGGCTGGGGTGGCGGCCCTCCTGAAGAAAGTTGTGGTCATAGCCGAAGCCGGTGATCCACTCCTCAGGCTTAGCCTGGATTTGCTGGGCAAAATCCTTCAAAAGCCGGTGAATATCCTGGAAACTGCGGGCATTTTCCAAGGGCGCCAGGGCAAAGGTCTGGGCCAGGGCAGTAATATGGCTGTGACTGTCCAGGAAAGCGGGCATCAGCGTACAGCCCTGCAGATCAATCCGGCGGGCGTCGGGATCCAGGGCTTCCAGCTCTTCCCGAGGACCCACAGCCTGGATAATTCCTTCATTGACCAGGAGCGCCTGAGCCGGCGTGGGGGAGACCATGGTGAGAATAGGGCCTCCGTAATACAGCGTGGATGTCATGGTTCGTTCCTCACTTTTCTTTTTTCTTAGGATAGACAGATTTTTCGGTGTTATCCCTCTTGGATTGTTTATAAGTTTTGCAGAAATCTCCCCCTGTCCGACAGCATCGGATAGAGGGAGAAAAAATTTGAAGTCTCTAATTTTGACTTAGGATTGGCCAGTGGGCAAGGAAGCTGGACTTTGGAGCACCGGAAGGTCTGTATTCTGTGCGGAAAAATTGGCATAGAATTCGATAGTTCTGTTCAAATGCTCCTGAAGTGTGGAGGTAAGCAGAGCCAAGTCATGATTGACCAGGGCGTCGTAAATGGTCTGATGTTCTGACTGAGCTTTCTGAGGGCGATAAGAGGCTGCATAGACAAAAGAAGAAAACCCCACTCCATAGAGAATATTAAAGAGAGAGAATAGTGTCTCATTCTCAGCCAGTTGTACCAGAGCGCCGTGGAAACTTTGCTCCAGCTCAGTGATACTCACATAATCATGGGGATCAGTAGAACGTAGGTTTTCCATGGCCTGCCGCATCTCTTCCTGCAGGTCAGGCCTGCTGGAAAAGTTATCTACAGCCTTGGTGGCCGCGTAGGTTTCCAACATAATTCGGCACTCCAGAGTATCCTTCACCTCTTTGATGCTCTGTCGCTTTACTTGAAATCCCCGGCGAGGGACTGCCTCCAGAAGTCCTTCTGCCGCCAGACGGTTTAAGGCCTCTTTTACGGGAGTAGGGCTGATAGAGAGCTGATTCGCCAGCTGAGCCACGACAATTTTTTGCCCTTGGGGAAGAGCACCGGAAAATAACATTCTTCGTACCTGCTTGTATGCCCAATCGAGCAGAGAGACAGGACGTTCACTCATATATAATTCCCTCCTTGTGCAGTGAGAGAGGCAAAAGCGCTCTCCACTGTCTGATTTTAAATTTTTAATCTTAATTTGTTTCCTACC
>DVHU01000024.1 GCA_018711815.1 Candidatus Egerieimonas intestinavium | reverse complement strand
GCGCAGAGTCGAAAAGAGCTAAATTTTGTGCCCTGCAAGGCACTTGAATGAAGCGTACCGAGTGGTACGCTGATTGAAAGTAACACAGCAGGTCGCAAAATTTACTCTTTATCGACCGTGTGTGCTCTTGTGAAGAGAGGGTAGATTCGCTAATTGCAGCGGCCCTGAAAATAAAAACAGCGGGAAGACCTGCCGCCAGCGAATATCACCGCTGCGGCGTTGGCCTTCCCGCTTTCCGCTTAATATTTTCTTTTTATTTTCTTTTCCTTTTTCGGCGCTCCCGCTACCCCAGCAGTCTCTCCACCATCTCCGCGTCAAAGACTACCTGATCGGCGCCGTCCGCCTCGATCTGATAGAGGGCGTTGGCCGCGATATGCTCCGCCGCCTGCTCCAGATCCCGGATGCCCGTGGTATCCGCATATTTTTTCACCACTGCGGAAACTCCCTCCGGGGTGATCCTGCACTCGTGCTCCCGGATACCCATGCGCCTTAAGACCTTGGGCAGGGCAAATTTCGAGAAGATCACCTGCTTCTCCTCCTCCGTGTAATCGGGGATATCAATCACCGCGAATCGGGACATGAGGGGCGCGCTGATCTGCTCCCTGTTGTTGGCCGTGGCTATGGGGTACACGCCCACGGTGGGAATCATGCACTCCATGTAATTGTCCGTGAAGCCCAGGTTGTCAAGGAGAGTCAGCAGTACGTCCGCCGGGTTTCCGCTGCCCTTCCCCGAGGATGCCTTGTCCAGCTCATTGATGATAAATACCAGGTTGGACTCCCCGGCCATGGAAAAGGCGTCCATGATAATTCCGGGCTTGGCGTTGGAGTAGATCCGGGAGCTGCCGGTCAGCTGCTCCGGATCGCTGATGGAGCTCATATCCAGGGTGGTCCAGGGAAGCTTTAAAATCCTGGCCACCGCGTAGGCGATCTGGGATTTTCCCGTTCCTGCCGGGCCGATGAGCAGCAGGCCGTAGGCCGGAAGGGTGTGGGTTCTGTTGATCTGGATGATGGTCTCGATGATTCTCTGCTTCACCTTCTCCATGCCGTAGAGCTCCTCGTCCAGGATGCGGCGGGCCTCCCTGGGATCGATGGCCTCGAAATAATTGTTTTTCCACTGGATGTTCATCATGATGGAGAGGGCCCGTTGAGCGTGGCGCCGCTCCTCCGGGGACACCTCCCGGGACCGGGCCACCGCCAGATTTCTCCGGGCCCAGAGACGGATATTGTCCGGCAGAGTCCTGCCGGCACAGGTCATAAAATCCGTGATGCTCTGGAGGCTGGTGAGCTTCATCTCATCCCCGGTCTCTTCCTCCTCCTCGCTCTCCGGGGCGGGGGCGTGACTGGAGAGAAGCCGCTCGATCATAAACTGCAGAAAACCGTCCTCGGCGGAAAGCTTGGTGCCGCCGCCGAAGGCCATCTCCCGGATCCGGTAGACCGCGTAGCCCCGGGGCTGATTTTCCCCCGAGAGGCGCACCTGGATATGATTTTCCCCCAGCCAGCGGATCAGACTGACAAAACGGGCGTCTATCTGCAGAATATCCGCGGCGGTCTCCTCCTCCTTGAACTCAAAGGCCGTACCCTTTCCCGGGCTGGTAAAGACGCCCCAGGAATGATGCTTCCACTGGCAGCTTTTATTGTCCAGAATCAGCATGGGCTTCTGGGGGGAGGCCTCCGTCTCGTTGGAATCGAAGGTGGTGTAGGTACACACCGCCTCTTCCCCCGCCTTTTTGCTGGGCGTGTTGCTGAAATCAAATACTGGCATAGTTACGCCTCCTTATCCGCTGTCTGTTTCTTGGCTCTTCTGCCCATGAAAATCATCAGGGCCGCTCCCACAATCACCAGCAGCACGGACAGCAGCTGGGATACCGGAAGCCCCACTCCCGGCAGCAGCAGCTGGTCTGTGCGCAGGCCCTCAATCCAGGCCCGGCCTAAGCCGTAGCCTATGAGGTAGATCAGAAAGATCTGTCCCTTAAATTTCCTGTGTTTCCGGTACAGGAGGATGAAAATCAGGAGGGCCAGATTCCACAGGCTCTCGTAGAGAAAGGTAGGGTGCACCTGAATCATATCCACCCCGTTGACGGTCTGCAGATGGTCCCACATCTGCTGGGTGATTTCATTTTGCCGAACCGCCGATACCGGCAGCTGCATAGCAAAAAGGCCGTCCGTGTAGCCGCCGAAGGCTTCCCGGTTGAAGAAATTCCCCCAACGGCCCATGATCTGCCCGATGAGCAGACAGGGGGCCGCCACATCCACCTGCTGGGCGAAATTCAGCTTCTTGATCCTGCCGAAAATGTACAGGCCTAAAAAGCCGCCGATGACGCCCCCGTAGATGGCCAGGCCTCCGTGGCGGAGATTGAAGATTTCCAGCAGATTATCCTTATAGTTATCCCAGGCAAAGATTACGTAGTAGAGCCTTGCTCCCACTACCCCCGCCAGGATGCCGATCATCCCCATATCCCAGAAGGTATCTGGATTTTCCCCCAGCCGCTTGGCCTCGTGGCAGTCCATCCACAGGGCGATCACCATACCGGTGACAATGATTATCCCATAGTAGGCGATGGGGAATCCGAAAATACTTATGCTCTTTCCCACGTGCTCCAGGTGTATGCCCAGATTGGGAAAATAAATCATACTGTCCATACGCTTCTGCCTTTCCCGGGGCTTACACGTTGAAGCGGAAGAGGATCACATCCCCGTCCTTCACCACGTACTCCTTGCCCTCCATGCGCACCAGGCCCTTGTCCCGGGCTCCGGCGTAGGAGCCGCAGTCCAGCAGATCCCGGTAGTTGACTACCTCCGCCTTGATAAAGCCCCGCTCAAAGTCCGTGTGAATCTTGCCGGCCGCCTGGGGCGCCTTGGTCCCCAGCTTGATGGTCCAGGCCCGGGTCTCATCCTCCCCGGCGGTCAGGAAGCTTAAAAGTCCCAGCAGCCGGTAGCTGGCCTTGATCAGCTTATCCAGGCCTGACTCCTTAAGGCCCAGATCCTCCAGGAACATGGCCTTCTCGTCGTCGTCCAGCTCGGCGATCTCCTGCTCGATCTGGGCGCAGATGACAAAGACCTCGCTGCTGTGCTCCGCCGCGAACTGGCGCACCTGCTGCGCGTGCTCATTGTCCTGCCCGTCGGAGGCCAGATCGTCCTCTGCCACGTTGGCGGCGAAGATCACCGGCTTGCCGGTCAGCAGGTTGTAGGAGGCCAGCCAGGCCGCCTCGTCCTCGTCGGAGGTCTCCAGAGTGATGGCCAGCTTTCCGTCCTCCAGATGGGCCTTGACCGTCTTTAAGAACTCCAGCTCCCGGGCCGCCTCCTTGTCCATCCGGGCGGTCTTGGTCACCTTGGCGATCCGGCGCTCCAGGATCTCCAGATCCGAAAAAATCAGCTCCAGATTGATGGTCTCGATGTCCCGCAGGGGATCCACGCTGCCGTCCACGTGAACCACGTTGGAGTCCTCAAAGCAGCGCACCACATGGACGATGGCGTCCACCTCCCGGATGTTGGCCAGAAACTGATTTCCCAGGCCCTCCCCCTTGGAGGCGCCCTTTACCAGCCCGGCAATATCCACGAACTCAATGACCGCCGGGGTCACCTTCTTGGAGTGGTAGAAATCTCCCAGAAGCTTCAGCCGCTCGTCCGGCACCGCCACGATACCCACGTTGGGGTCGATGGTGCAGAAGGGATAGTTGGCGGATTCCGCCCCGGCCTTGGTCAGCGAGTTAAACAGCGTACTTTTTCCCACGTTGGGAAGTCCCACGATTCCCAGTTTCATAATCTATTTCCTCTTTTCTATGTTTTCTTTGCTAAAGCAATATTCTACCACATTTATCTTAGCGGGGCAAATCAATCTTTGAGGATCTGTTTCCCCCTCAAAAATTCCCGGATATATTCTACTATTAATACTGCAGATTCATATTGTTCCTCTGCTTCAGCGAGAGATGCCATATAAAAATCGTCATAATCACTGGCCTCCCGTTTTCTCTTCAGTCGCCCTAAACGCTTCCCTATCTCTCGTTCAAAAATACCTGTTGCCACATAGTTATGATTAAAATATGCAACCGCATCCTTGTGGCGTTTAAAATCAACCTCTTTCAACGCAAGAACCGCCTTAATCGCATAGAACACCGCATAATAGCTGCGATTTATGGCATCTTTATACCGCTTATGGTCCATACACAATTTTGCGGTAGCTAAAGTCTCACTCGCATTACCAATACGATAAATACATAAATCCATAGACTTTTTTGTATTATCCACTTACGACAACACCTTCCTCTTGCACATTTCGGTAGTAAGGCAATACATCAACCCAATACTCATACTGCGTCTCATTTTTAACAACAGGAGATATATCAATACCTGTACTCATTTCAATCTCAAAGGCAATATCATAAACATCATTTTCTCTCTTTTTAATCTCCTCTTCGGTAAGATCTACCAGTATCATAACATCCACATCAGAATTTTTTTGATAATCTCCTCTTGCGTATGAACCATATACAATTATTTTAGACACGTGCTGTCCAAATAATTTCTTTATCTGCTGTGAGAACTGATAAATAGTATCTCTAACTGCATCCGGCATGATATCCCTCCTTCCTTAATATTACTAGGGGTTCCTTATACATACATTCTACCCGTTTTTCTACCGCTTGCCTATCTCTATTTTAGCTGTTCCGTGTCCGGGAAAAAGAATTCTGCAGGCTGCGGCGGATAATGAGCTTCTTGTCGGCTTCAGTCCCTGGACTCAATCATCAGCAGCCGCCCCCTGGTGAAGGAAACCTCCGCCTCCTCCTCCTCAATCTCGTTGCTGACGGAGCGGCTGTTCACGTAGGGCAGATAAAAGTTCTCCAGGGGGTAGGCGAAGCCCTTGAGGGTGACCCCCTCCACGTCCCCGCCAAAGGGCAGGAAGGACACGTATTTGCCAAACTGCCGGCTGCGGCGGATAACCGTTTTCCCCGACAGCAGCCGGATACGGTTGTGCTTATCCACAATCCAGGCGGCGACCCCCGCATCCTCCAGGATGGGCAGGCACTGAATGTTGGTGAGGGTGTGGTCCAGCCGGGTGCCCGTGGCCCCCAGGAGGATGGCCTGGCTGCAGCCTAACTCCAGGGCCTTTCGCATCCCCAGCTCCATGTCCGTGTAATCCTTGTGGGAGTCGTAGGTGTCTATGGGGACGATCCCCTCCTGCCGGTATCCCTCCAGGATCGCCGGATCCACGCTATCGAAATCTCCCAGGATCACATCCGGCCGCAGCCCCGCCTCATGGCAGAAGGAAAGGCCCCTGTCCACGGCGATGAGCATATCCGGCTTCTCCTGCTTTACATAAGAAAGGGAAAAGTCTGCGTCCAGACTTCCCCCTCCGATAATTACTGCCTTCATCTGCCAATCTCCGCCAGTTTGCTCAGCTCCTGAATATTTTCGGTGATATTTCCGCCGAAGACCGCGGAACCAGCCACGAAAATATTGGCCCCGGCTTCCTTCACCGTGCGGACGGTGCTCTTGTTGATGCCTCCGTCCACCTCGATATCCACGGACAAGCCCAGCTCCTCAATGCGGCGGCGCAGCTGCTGAATCTTGCCAGTACAGCTCTCCAGATAGGACTGTCCCCCGAAGCCCGGGTTCACCGTCATCAGCAGAACCATGTCCACCTTCTCCAGCACGTAGTCCAGCACGCACAGGGGAGTGGCCGGATTCAGGGCCACGGCGGCCTTCTTGCCGCACTGGCGGATCTGCTGCAGCACCCGGTCCAGATGGGTGCAGGCCTCCGCGTGGACGGTGATCATATCCGCCCCGGCGTCAGCGAAATCCTGGATATACCGCTCCGGCTGCACCATCATCAGGTGTACGTCGAAAAACAGCTTGCTCTCCTTTCGGATGGACTTGATCACCGGCATGCCAAAGGACACGCTGGGCACAAACTGGCCGTCCATCACATCCACATGCAGCCAGTTCACCCCTGCCCGCTCAATCTCCTGAAACTGCTCCCCCAGGCGGTTAAAATCCGCAGACAGCATGGAAGGCGCTATCTCATACTTTCCCATTATCCGTACCTCCTCTTTTCCTTCTCCTTTAATTCTTCATAGAATTCCACGTAATTGTCATACCTGCGGCGGCTGAGCTTCCCCGCCTCCAGGGCCTCCTTCACCGCGCAGCCGGGCTCGTGGATATGCACGCAGCCCTGGAACCGGCACTTCCCCTCATAGGGGGCAAACTCCGGGAAATAGAACCGCAGCTCTTCCTTGTCCATCTCCTCCACATAGAGGGAGGTAAATCCCGGGGTGTCGCAGAGGAAGGTATCCTCCCCCAGGGAAATCAGCTGGGAATGGCGGGTGGTATGCTTGCCCCGCTTCAGCTTCCGGCTGATCTCCCCGGTCTCCATCTGCACTTCCCCCTGCATCCGGTTGGTCAGGGAGGACTTTCCCACCCCGGAGGGCCCCGCCACCACCGTGGTTTTGCCCTTCAGCAAACTCTCCACACAGGCCAGGCCGGACTCCTCCTTCATGCTGGTGACCACCACCCGGTAGCCGCAGTCCTCATAAATCTTCTGAATCTCCTCCGCCTCCCCGGGCTTGGCCAAATCCTGCTTGTTCAGGCAGATAATGGTCTTTACCCCCTGGCGCTCCATCATAAGCAAAAAGCGGTCCAACAATGAAAAGTTGGGCCGCGGATTTTTCATGGCAAAAATCACCATGGCCTGATCCACATTGGCCACTGCCGGGCGGACGAGGGCGTTGCGCCGGGGCAGGATAGCCGTGATATTTCCCGTCCGCTCCTGCGCATCCAGCACCTCCAGCTCCACATCGTCCCCCACCAGGGGCTTTACCTTATCCTTTCGGAACACGCCTTTTGCCTTACACTCATATACGCCGGATTCTGCCACCTCCACGTAGTAGAACCCGGCAATTCCCTTGATAATTTTTCCCTGCATAGCCGATTAAGACTCTTTGAAGTTGACGGTCCAGTTGGCGATCTGCTTTCCATTCTCGTACAGGTATACGGTTCCGGTGGAAACTCCGTCGTAGCCGGTCTCCTTGCAGAGGTAGGGGAATTCGATGGCCTCGCCGTCCACCAGAACCTCCTCCTTCTTCTCTCCGTTCACCTGCTGAACCAGCACCAGCTTGGCCTCCCCGCCTTTATAGTTATCCGGGGCGGTCAGCTCCGCGTTGCACTTCCAGCTGCCGGATTTGGTCCCCTCTGTGCTGGGATCGCTGGACTCCGCCTCATCCTGCTTCACCGTCAGGGTGATGGTGCTTCCCACCTTCACCTTCTGGCCGCCGGCGGGATTCATGGAGAGAACGGTTCCCTCCTTGCCGGAACCGGAAACGCTGGGCTGAATCTTCACCTCAAAGCCCAGATCCGTCAGCTCCTTCTCCGCCTGGTCGGCGCTTAAGCCCACATAGTTGCTGATCATCACCTTGTCGGCGCCGGTGCTCACATAGAGGGTCACCGTATCGCCGCTCTTCACGGAGCTTCCCGCCGCGGGGCTGGTGGACACCACATTGCCCTTGTCCACATCCTCGCTGGCCTTATCCTCCACCTTAACCTTCAGTCCCATGGCATCCAGGGCTGCGGTGGCGGACTCCTGGCTCTCGCCGGTCACATCCGGCACCTTCATATCCTTGGGTCCCTTGCTGATGACCAGGGTTACGGTATCGCCCTTCTTCACCGTCTCACCGGCTCCCGGGCTCATGGAGATGACCTTGCCGATCTCCACAGTCTCGCTGTTCTCCGTCTCAATCTTAGTCTCCAGTCCCAGCTCCTTTAAGGTCTTCTCCGCGTCCGTCTGGTCGTTGTTCAGCACGCTGGGCAGCTCTACCTCGTCGCTGGCCATCTTTCCGCTGCTGATCTTGCACTCGATGGTGCTGTTCTTGGCCACCTTCTCGCCGGCGGAAATATTCTGGTACATGATCTGGCCTTCATCGTATTTGTCGGAGCTCTCCTCCCCGGCGGGTTTGTAGCCCAGGCCCACCTCATTTAAGGCCTTCTTGGCCTGGTCCTCGGTCATGCCCAGAACGTTGGGCACCTCCACCGTATCCTCGTCGTCGTCATCGGGGGCCACCGTCACCGTGGGGGTGGGGGTGCTTCCGCTGCCGCCGAACTTGAAGATACCTGCCGCCTTTCCGATGAAAAAGATCAGGATCACGATGATGATTCCTCCGATGATGAAGCCGCCGATGGTCATGGCCTTCTCCAGCTTGGAGCTCACGCCGTCCTCATCGTCCTCATCCTCGTCCTCATCATACTCGTACTCGTCGTCCTCGTCGTAGCCGGGATACTGCTTCTTCTGGTTGTCGTACTCCTCGTACTTCTTCTTATAATATTCGCCCTCAGATTCCGGTTTAACCACGGGCACGTTGCCGGTGTGTCCCTCCCGGATCGCCTGCATCTCCTCCGGGGAGATCATGATGGTCTGCGCATGGCTGGAAAGGGGCGCCAGGCGGACAAAATCTCCATCCGGGTCAATGAGGGAGTGCTTCAGGTCGTCCACCACCTCAGACATGGTGTTGTAGCGGCGATCCACACTCTTCTGGGTACATTTCAGGATAATCTGCTCCAGGCTGTGGGGAATCTGCGCGTACTTGCTGGGCGCCTCCATCTCCTCCTGAAGATGCTTGATGGCAATGGCCACCGTGCTCTCCCCGTCAAAGGGAACCCGGCCCGTAACCATCTCATACATGGTGATACCCAGGGAATAGATATCGCTCTTGGCATCACTGTAGCCGCCCCGCACCTGCTCGGGAGAGCTGTAGTGCACGGAGCCCATCATATTGGTGCTGATGGTATTGGAAGATGTAGCTCTGGCAATACCGAAATCAGAAAGCTTCACCTTTCCGTCTATGGAAATGATAATATTCTGGGGCTTCACATCCCGATGGATGATGCCGCTGTTGTGGGCGGCCTCCAGTCCCAGAGACACCTGGATAGCGATGCTGGTGGCCTCGCGGATACTCAGCTTGCCCTTTCTGGTGATGTAATCCTTCAGGGTGATTCCTTCCACCAGCTCCATGACAATATAGTTAATTCCATTGTCCTCCCCCACATCGTACACATTAACGATATTGGGATGGGAGAGACGGGCCGCCGCCTGGGCCTCCCTCTGGAACTTGTTCACAAAGTTTGTATCTCCGCTGAACTCAGCCTTCATAACCTTGAAAGCCACCATACGGTTCAGCTTGTGATCCTGGGCCTTATAGACATCAGCCATGCCGCCGGAGCCCACCCGGCTGATGATCTCATAACGCTCCCCTACAATCATGCCCTCTTTTAACATTTTTTCACCTCGTTTGTAAATGGTTCAACTACAATAACAGATATGTTGTCTTTGCCGCCATTTTCATTGGCCTTTCTCACCAGATCCGTCGCCGGATCCCGTTCCTCCCCAGCCATTTTGACAATATCCAGGATTTCCTGGTCTGTCAGCATATTTGATAAACCGTCAGAGCAGAGCAATATCTTCTGATCCGGCTCCAGCCGCACGTCGAAGAAATCCACATTCAGCGTCTTGCCCGCCCCCAGCGCTCTGGTAATGATATTCTTATCCGGATGGTTCCGTACCTCCTCCTGGGTTAATTCTCCCATACGCACCATCTCCTGCACCAGGGAATGGTCCTTGGTAATCTGCTGGATATCTTCGCCCAGCACATACAGACGGCTGTCGCCCACATTCGCCACGTAAGCATAATGGCCCACCACAGTAACAGCTACCATAGTGGTTCCCATTCCCGCCATAGCCCGCACCTTAGCCGCCTGCTCAATCAGCTGGGCGTTGGCCGTCTCCATGGCGTGCCGGATGATCTTCACCGGATTGAAATTCATGTCCTTTTTGATGTTCTCCAGTAATACCTGGACCGCATAGCAGGAGGCAAAGTCCCCCGCATTGTGTCCTCCCATTCCATCCGCAACGACAAACAGGTTCGGGAGATTTCCCACAGGCTGCACGGACGCAAATACATAATCCTCATTCAGCTCCCGCTTCTGACCCACATCAGTCACAGAAAACGACTTCATCTCATTACGCCCTCCTATGTTTCATCCATGTACCGCTTGCGCAGTTGTCCACAGGCCCCGTCAATATCCCGGCCCATTTCTCTTCTAATAGTAACATTTATTCCGTAATTTTCAAGTTTCTTTTTAAAATTCAGGATAACTTTTTTGTCTGACTGCACGTAATTTCGCTCTTTTATGGGGTTTACCGGGATCAAATTCACGTGGCAGGGGAACCCGGAAAGGAGCTCCGCCAGCTCCTGGGCGTCCCGCTGACTGTCATTTTCCCCGCCCACCAGGCTGTACTCAAAGGTCATCCTGCGGCCTGTCTCCTGAAAATAAAACCGGCAGGCCTCCATCACCTCCCCCAGCTCATAGCGCCGGGCGATGGGCATCAGCGCCTCCCTCTTCTCCTGGTTGGGGGCGTGCAGGGACAAAGCCAGAGTAATCTGCAGCCGCTCCCGGGCCAGCTGCCGGATCTGGGGCACCAGCCCGCAGGTGGACACGGTGATATTCCTCTGACTTAAATTCTGCCCCTTTTCGTCCGTGAGTATCCGGATAAACCGCAGCAGATTGTCGTAGTTATCCAGAGGCTCCCCGGTGCCCATGACCACCACGTTGGACACCCTCTCCCCGGTGATCTTCCCGATCTCGTAGATCTGGGAGAGCATCTCCGAGGGCAGCAGATTTCTGGTCCAGCCGTCCAGGGTGGAGGCGCAGAACCGGCAGCCCATCCGGCAGCCCACCTGGGAGGAAATGCAGACAGAATTGCCGTGATGGTAGCGCATGAGCACGCTCTCCACCACATTTCCGTCGAAAAGCCTGAACAGGTACTTCTGGGTGCCGTCAAGCTTCGAGGTCTGCACCTGCACCGCCTGCAGATTTCTGTAGGGATACCGCTCCTTAAGCTGTTCCCGCAGCCCCTTGGAGAGATTTGTCATCTCCTCATAGCTGCCCGCAGCCTTTTGGTGTATCCACTGGTAGAGCTGCCGGGCCTTGAAGGGTTTTTCCCCCAGGCTCTCCATCACCTGCCCCAGCTCCTCCTGGGTCATGGACCGTATATCTAATTCACTCATCTTTCTTCCTCTTCAGCCGCGCCAGAAAAAATCCGTCGCACTTATGTACCCCCGGGATCAGCTGCAGCCAGCCCCGGGCTGTGGTCTCGCTGTGCAGCTCCTGGGGCAGTCGGGAATCCAGGCTCTCCGCCTGGTAGGGATAATTTTCCAAAAACCAGCGGACATTTTCCTCGTTTTCCCGGGGATTTACCGTACAGGTGCTGTAAATCAGCGT
This sequence comes from Candidatus Egerieimonas intestinavium, assembly GCA_018711815.1. Lineage (GTDB taxonomy): Bacteria > Bacillota > Clostridia > Lachnospirales > Lachnospiraceae > Egerieimonas > Egerieimonas intestinavium. Next base: position 11,729 of record DVHU01000024.1, on the reverse strand, counting down.
CCCTCCCGGCCGTACGCACTGGGCGGCGTTGTGGAGGATTCGCCTCTGCAGCATCACCAGATCCGCCTCCTTCTGGGGCGTCATCTTATATTTGATATCCGTCTTGTGACCGATAACCCCGTAGCCGGAGCAGGGCACGTCCGCCAGCACCAGATCTGCCACCTCCCGGTCCGCCGGATCCATCACCAGGGCGTCCTTTCTCCTGGCGTAAATATTTTCCAGGCCGCTGCGCTCAATATTCTCCCGAATCAGCTCCACCTTATACTGGGACACATCCCGGGCCTCCACCCGGCCGGTACCCTTAAGCTTGTCCGCCAGATGAAGACTCTTTCCTCCGGGGGCCGCGCACAGGTCGATGCAGTAGCTTCCCTCCTCCGGATCCGCCGCCTCGCCCACCAGCATAGAGCTCACGTCCTGGGGCTGAATCCGTCCCAGGAAGAAGGACTCCACCGCCGGCAGGTAGTCGTAGCCGGAAATGTAGTACGCGTAATCCAGATAGGGGGCCCGCTCCACGTGAACTCCCTGTTCCTCCATGCTGCGGATGGCCACCTCCTGGTTAATCATATACTGGCGGCACCGGACAGTGGTGGGCCGCTCCTTCAGGAAATCCGCCAGCATTTTCTCCGTGACCTCAGCCCCGTACTGCTCAAGCCACCGCTCCACCAGCCACCGGGGCATGGAGTAAACCACAGAGAGGTACTCCGGCAGCTGCTCCTTCCCCGGAAATTTCAGCTGATTTTTGCTGCGCATAATATTGCGCAGGACACCGTTGACAAATCCCTTCAGATTGTAGAAGCCTTTCTTCTGGGCCAGCTTTACCGCCTCGTTGCAGACGGCGGAGTCCGGCACGCTGTCCATCCAGCGCATCTGGTACACGGCGCTGCGCAGGATATTGCGGATCACCGGTTTCATTTTCTCCACCTTCACGCTGGAGAACTGGTTGATAATATAATCAATCTGCAGCCGGTACTCGGTGGTTCCCTCGCAGACTCTGGTGAGAAAGGCCCTCTCCTGCCGGGGCAGATACTGAAGCTTATCGAGAGCCCGGCGGATAGCTATGTGGCTGTACTCTCCCTCTTCGTTGATTTCCAGCAAAATCTCAAGAATTACTTCCCGCAAATTAGTCATCGTTTCGTCTTCCTCCCGCCAGGATAATCAGCCGCAGCAGCTGTAAAAGCGTGGCCGCCAGGGCCGCCACATAGGTCATAGCCGCTGCCGTCAGCACCCGGCGCACGCCGGGAAGCTCATCCTCCGCCAGGATCCCGTTCTCCACCAGCATCCGCATCCCCCTTTTGGAGGCGTTAAACTCGATGGGCAGCGTCAGAATCTGGAAAAGGGCTGCCAGGGAAAACAACAGAATTCCCACCTTCAAAAGCGCCGGCATGGAGAAGATCAGTCCCAAAATAAAGATGGGCATAGCCAGGCTGCAGCCGATGTTCGCCACCGGGGCCACCGCATCCCTGATCTGGATGGGCACATAGCCCTGGCTGTGCTGCACCGCGTGGCCGCACTCGTGGGCTGCGATTCCCACCGACGCCAGGGAACGTCCGCTGTAAATATCCCCGGAGAGCCCCACGGAGCGCTCCCGGATATTGTAATGGTCGGAAAGCTCCCCTCTGACGGGATGCACCTGGACGTCGTAAATGCCCTGACTGTGCAGCAGCCGCTGAGCCGCCTCCGCCCCGGTCATTCCCGACCGGCAGTACACCTGCCGGTACTTGGCGTAGGCGCTCTTTAGCATCCCGGAGGCTGCCAGGGAAATCAGGGCTCCGATCAGCACCAGCCAGTAGGTTCTGTCAAAATAAAATCCTCCGTAGTAATATGGCATTCGCGTTCACTCTCCTCCATTCTCGATCAACCCAGCCGGGTCCCCTCCTCCAGGGAATATCCCCGCAGGAAGGAGGCGGTATCCATCCTCTTCTTACCCTCCAGCTGCACCTCCAGAAGCTTCAGCAGTCCCTGGCCGGTCTGTACCGTGATGCTCTCCCGATCCCGGGCCACCACGGTCCCCGGAGCAGCCTCCTTGTCGGAATTCTCCTCCTGGGGCAGCGCCTGGGCCTTCCAGAGCTTTAAGGTCTTTCCCCCCAGGCGGGTGTAGGCGCTGGGCCAGGGATTTAATCCCCGGATCAGCCGCTCGATTTTTACCGCCGGATCCTCCCAGCGGATCTCCCCCTGAGCCTTGGTGATCTGGGCCGCATAGGGGGTGGGGCTCTCCTGGGGCTGCTTTTCCCGGGCGATGGTCCCGGCCTCAATCTGGGCCAGGGCCTCCACCAGCAGCCGGGCCCCCAGGGCGCTCAGACGGTCAAAGAGGCTTCCCCCGGTCTCCTGGGGATCCAGAGCAATCTCACCCTTCAGCAGCATATCGCCGGTATCCAGTCCCTCATCCATCTGCATGATGGTAACGCCGGAGGTCTCCTCCCCATCGATAACCGCCCACTGGATGGGGGCTGCTCCCCGGTACTTGGGCAGCAGGGAGGCGTGGACATTGATACACCCATACTTGGGCAGCTCCAGAATCGCCCGGGGGATGATCTGACCAAAGGCCACCACCACGATCACCTCCGGAGCCAGTTCCTTTAAAATTTCCATATTTTCCGGCTCCCGGATTTTCACGGGCTGATAAACCGGAATCCCATGGGCCAGGGCAGCCTCCTTCACCGGCGTCATCTGCAGAGATTTCCCCCTGCCCTTGGGCTTATCCGGCTGGGTGAAGACGCCCACCACCTGATGGCCCGCCCGAATCATCTCTTCCAACGTACCCACGGAAAAATCCGGGGTCCCCATAAATACTGCTCTCATTTACTCTTCCTCTTCATAGTCGCTGCCCGCGTCGCGCAGCTCCCCTTCCACCAGGGATACAAACATTTTTCCGTCCAGGTGATCGCACTCATGGCAGATAGCCCGAGCCAGAAGTCCCTCTCCCTCCAGGATAAATGGCTTCATATCCATCCCCTGGGCCTGGGCCTTCACATAGTTGGGTCTGGTTACCTGGCCGTATTTTCCCGGAAGGCTTAAGCATCCCTCCTCGCCGGTCTGCTCCCCGGAGGTCTCCAAAATCTGCGGGTTAATCAGCACATAGGGGCCGTGTCCGTCCTCCACATCAATCACCACAATCCGTTTTAAAATTCCCACCTGGGGGGCCGCCAGGCCCACGCCCATCTTATCATACATGGTATCCAGCATGTCCCGGATTAATTCCTCCAGCCGGGGAGTCATCTCCTCCACCGGCCTGCAGTTTTTCTCCAGCACTCTGTCTCCCATTACTCTGATATTCCGAATCGCCATTTTTCTTCTCCTTATCCGTTAAATTCAAACTGTACGGCTATCTTCTGAAAGCCGCTGTTCATCTCAATGTACTGTTCCAATTTATCCTTCATCCGGGTCAGCAGGGAATAGTCCTCCTGCTTCACATACAGGACCCGGCGATATCTGTCGTTAATCCTGGAAATATTTTCCGGTGCGGGGCCGATGATCTGCAGCCGGCCGCCCCTATCCAGCTTCACCAGAAATCTTCGCATATATTCCATGGCCAGATCCAGCTGCTCTTCCTCCGGGCCGCTGCCGTGGATGGCCATCAGCTGGGATGCCGGCGGGTAAGAGAGCAGCTGCCGGTAGCTCATTTCCTCCTCATAGAAGGCCTCATAGTCCTGCCGGGCCGCCGCCTGCACCGCGTAGTGCTCGGGACTGTAGGTCTGCAGCACCGCCTCCCCAGGCTGCCGGCCCCGGCCGGCACGGCCCACCGCCTGGGTCAAAAGCTGAAAGGTTCTCTCCGCCGCCCGGTAGTCCCCCGCGTGAAGGGAGAGATCCGCCGCCAGGATTCCCACCAGGGTCACCCCCGGGAAATCATGGCCCTTGACGATCATCTGGGTCCCCACCAGAATGTCCGCCTCCCCCTGGGCGAAGGCGGAGAGAATCTTGGCGTGCCCTTCCTTCTTCCGGGTGGTATCCAGATCCATCCGCAGCACCCGGGCGGAGGGTAAGAGCTTCTTCACCAGCTGTTCGATCTGCTGGGTTCCCGCCCGGAAGCCCCCCACGTAGGGGGAGCCGCAGGCGGGACAGCTGCTTACGGCCGGTCTCTGGTAGCCGCAGTAGTGGCACACCAGCTGGCCTCCCCGATGTTCCGCCAGGGACACATCGCAGTGGGGACACTTGATCACCTGACCGCAGGATCTGCAGGCCACGAATCCCGCATAGCCCCGCCGGTTTAAAAAGAGCATGGTCTGTTCCCCTCTCTTCAGGCGGTCCTCCATGGCTTCCTGCAGCCGGCGGCTGAAGATGGAGCGGTTGCCCTCCTTCAGCTCCCGGCGCAGATCCACCACCTCCACCCGGGGGAGGGGCCGCTTTTCGTACCGCTGGGTGAGCACAAACAATCGGTAGGCTCCCTGGCGGCATAGGTAGTAAGCGTCCACCGAGGGAGTGGCGGAGCCCATCACCACATGGGCTCCCTCCAGCTTTCCTCTGGCAATGGCTGTCTCCCGGGCATGATACCGGGGAGCATTCTCGCTCTTGTAGCTTCCCTCGTGCTCCTCATCTATGATGATAAGCCCCAGATTGGGAAAGGGGGTAAAGAGGGCGGAGCGGGGACCGATCATCACCTGCACCTGCCCCTTCTTGGCCCGGAGGAACTGGTCGTACCGCTCCCCCTGGGACATCCGGGAATGGATCACGGACACCGCGTCCCCGAACCGGCGGTAGAAGCGCAGCACCGTCTGATAGGTGAGGGCGATCTCCGGAATCAGCACGATGGCCTGCTTTCCCTGGGCCAGGATCTCCTCCAGCAGCCGCAGATATACCTGAGTCTTCCCGCTGCCGGTAACTCCCCGGATCAGGCAGGGCCTGTTCTCTCCCCGCCACTCCTCCAGAATTCCTTCCGCTGCCTGCGTCTGTTCCTCATTCAGGGGAGGAGCCTCCTCCCGCTGCCCGTCCCGGGGCAGAGGACTTCTGTAAATCTGCCGGCTCTCCAGCCGCAGCACCCCCTGCTCCTCCATGGCCTTCACCACCGGGGGCGTCAGATTCAGCTGGGTCAGCGCCTTGCGGTAATCCAGCCTGGGCTCTTCCAACAGTTTCTCCAGCAGCCGTTCCCGGGCCTGCTGATGCTTTTTCTGATAGAAGGCCAGCTTTTCCCGGGCCTCCTCCTCCCCCAGAAGCAGCGCCACCGTGCGCTCCTCCTTGGCCCGAATCTTCTCCTTCACCGGAAGGACGGTCTTCAGCGCCTGTATCATGGTGGAGCCGTAATTCTCCCGGATCCACTCGGCCAGGGCGATAAGCCTGGACTCCACGCTCACCCCGCCCGGGGAAATCCCCTGAATCTCCTTCATCCTCTCCTCGGGGATGGCCGCCCGGTCAGTGAGTCGGATCACATATCCCTTTCTCACCCGGCTGCCATTGCCGAAGGGCACCTCCACCTGCATGCCCACCTGCAGCTCCTGCTGCAGCCGGGGCGGTACTTTATATTGGAAGGTTCTGTCCAGCTGTTCCGCTGTGATGTCAACAATAATATCCGCATACTTCATCGCAATCTCCCCTTATCTGTCATGCGGTCCCCTTCATTATTTCTATCTCTGTCTGTCCTCCTCCAGAATTTCCGCAATCAGCACCCGCTCATCCATGGGGTACTTCTTGCCCTTGATTTCCTGGTAATCCTCATGGCCCTTTCCGGCCAGCACGATGATATCTCCCGGCTCCCCGTGGTGGATGGCGTAAGCGATGGCCTCCTTCCGGTCGATAATCTCCACATATTTTCCCTCAGTCTTGCCCATGCCCACCTTGATATCGTTGATGATGGCCTGGGGCTCTTCATATCTGGGATTGTCGGAGGTGATGATGGTCAGATCCGCCAGCTTCCCCGACACCTCCCCCATCTCATACCGGCGCAGCCGGGATCTGTTGCCGCCGCAGCCAAAAAGGCAGACCAGCCGGTGGGGATGATACTCCCGCAGGGTGGTCAGCAGGCTCTCCAGGGCCATGGCGTTGTGGGCGTAGTCAATCATCAGGGTAAACTGATCGGACACCTTCACCATCTCGATCCTTCCCTTGACCTTGGCCACCTTCAGGGCCTTCACAATATTCTCCTCCGACACCTGGAAATGGCGGCAGATGGCGATGGCCGTCAGGGAATTGTAGATGGAGAATTTCCCCGGCGCGTCGATCTCCACCGGGAAATTCATCAATCCCTCCACCCGGTAAGCTATTCCCAGGTATCCGGGTCTGGATACCAGCTGGGCGTCAGCCGCCCGCAGATCCGCCTCCGGGGAGAAGCCGTAGGTCTCCAGACTGCAGGTGTGCCCGGCGATCATCTGCGGAAAATGCGGATCGTCCCGGTTTACGATGCCCACCCGGCACTGCTGCAGCAGTCTGCTCTTGTAGTTCAGATACTCCTCGAAGCTGCCATGCTCGTTGGGACCGATATGGTCCGGCTCAATGTTGGTAAAGATACCGATCTCAAAAGTAAATCCCGCGGTCCGGTGCAGCATGATGGCCTGGGAGGATACCTCCATCACCACGCAGGTTAAGCCCGCGTCTGCCATTTCCCGGAAATACTGCTGTACCAGGTAGGATTCCGGCGTGGTATTCACCGCGGGGATCACCTTATCCCCGATGATCACCTCGATGGTGCCGATCAGGCCCACCCGGTAGCCCGCGTTCTCCAGAATCGACTTCGCCATGTAGGTGGTGGTGGTCTTTCCCTTGGTTCCCGTGATGCCGATAACCTTAAGCTGCTCCGCCGGGTAGCCGAACCAGGCGGCGGAAATCACCGCCATGGCGTAACGGGTATCCTCCACCTGAATCACGGTGACGCTGTCGGGAACCTGCACCGGCTCCTCCACCACCAGCACAGCGGCCCCCTTCTGGGCCACCTCCCCGGCAAAGCTGTGGCCGTCACAAACAGCCCCCCGGATACACAGAAACAGGGATCCCTCCTGTACCTTCCGGGAATCGTAGTCAACCCGGCTGATCTCCCGCTCCAGGCTTCCCTGGAGACACGTATATGTTAATCGTTCCAGCAAAGTGGTCAGTTTCATCTTCCATCCCCCTTGTCACTGGCCTTTTGACCATTTTGTCTTTAGTTTATCATAGTTACCGGCCCTTTTCAACGTCTCTTCCCCCGCAAATTCCGCCTTTGCGAAAGGAAAGGGCCGCTGCAATTTACGGAAATATTCGTCAATTACAGCAACCCTTTCTGTTTTGTATAGGCCATGCCCGGCGCAAAATGCCTGCGGCGTATTCTTATAGATCTTTTACCAGAGATATAAACGCTTTCATGGCAGGGGAACACCATTTGCTTTTGCGGTAGATCAGCTGGATCAGCATATGAATAGAGATGCCTTCTGCTTGAAAAGCAGAGAGTTTTCCCGCCTGTAATTCTTTTTTTGCCGTAAGCTCCGGCAGAAAAGTTATGCCCAGCCCCTTTTGGGTAAAATCCAGAATCGTATTGGTGGAACCAATTTCTAAAGAAAAGCGAAGGTTTATCCGGTTTTCGTTACAGATTTGTTCAAATACCTGGCGGTAGTTACAGCCCTTTTCGGTCAGCAGGAAATTTTCCCGACTCAGCTCTTTAATCGAAACATTGCTTCGCCGGGCAAAGGGATGGTCTTTGCTGCATAAGAAAATAATTTCTTCTTTCTTTTCCCAGGCACAGAGCCAATCTTCATCCGCCACACGATTATCCAGGGTGAGCATCAAATCAATTTGATTAAGTCTGAGCATTTCCATGATCTCCAGCGTGGTAGCCGTATATACCTTAATTTGTACAAGGGGGAAGGACTCCAGATAACAGCTTAAAATATCCGGAAGGAAATAAGAGCCCAGGGACTCAATGACCCCAATGCGCAAAAATCCTTTTGGAGGGGTGTTCGCATCGGAAATCATCGATTTTGCCTCTTTTTCCAGGGAGACTAATTGATTGGCGTACTGCAGAAGCTCCTGCCCCTTTTGATTTAATTGAAATTGTTTTCCATGGCGGTCAAACAGCCGGACTCCCAGCTCCTCCTCAAGGGAGTTGATCTGATGAGTAATGGTGGACTGCGTATATCCCAGATGCGCGGCTGCCTTAGAAAAGCTCATATATTCGCAGACCTTAATGTACGTGTACAAATTTCTTAACTCCATTTTTGCCTCCTCAAAGCAACCTTTTCAGAGTCTATCTATGAATCGATTTCTTAATGAAAAAAATTGAACTATAACTCGATTTATTTCAATTTTACTTTTAATATACCCCTTGATAAAATTTTTGTAAAGATTTTATAAAAAGACAAGAAAGGAGCATACTATGAAGGACTTTCAAAGCAAAACCTGTCGAATCGCTCTGGTACAAGGCTCACCGGTAATGTTCGACAAAGAGAAAACGGTACAGAAGGCTGTAGAGCAAATCAAGGAAGCAGCAGAGCAGGGGGCGAAATTGATTGTTTTCCCGGAATCCTACATTCCCTGTTATCCGCTCAGGCTGACTTTTGGTTTTACCGTGGGAGCAAGAACAGAGGAGGGGCGCGAGGATTGGAAAAAATATTACGATAATTCTGTTGTGGTTCCCGGCCCGTCCACGGAATGTCTGGCACAGGCAGCTAAAAAATACGGTGTTTTTGTAAGTATTGGAATTACAGAGCGAGATGCAGTAAATGCTACTCTGTACTGCACGAATTTAATTTTTTCCCCGGAAGGTGAGCTTGTGGCAAAACATCGCAAATTAAAACCCACAGGAGCAGAACGATTTATTTGGGGGGATGGTTACGAGGGAGCCTTCCCGGTGGTGGAAACCCCCTGGGGAATAATGGGAAGCCTGATTTGCTGGGAAAATTACATGCCTCTGGCAAGAGCCGCCCTCTATGAAAAGGGAATCTCCATTTACCTTGCCCCCAATACGAATGACAATCCAGAATGGCAGGATACCATCAAACATATCGCCATCGAGGGACACTGCTATGTCATCAATGTAGATCAGTATATTACAAAATCCATGTATCCGGACACGCTGCACTGCCAGGAGGAGATTGAAAAGATACCAGAGGAAGCCTGTATCGGGGGCAGCTGTGTCATCGATCCCTATGGCCATTATGTGACAGAGCCGGTATGGAACCGTGAGTGTATCATTTACGCGGATCTGGATATGGAAAAGGTGCCCATGAGCCGTATGGAATTTGATGGGGTAGGACATTATTCCAGGCCGGATGTTATCCGTCTGCAGATAAACGAATAAAGAAATGAGGGAGGTTAGGAATGAACGCGATCCTTGCATCAATCAATGATTTTCTGTATGTATATATTTTAGTGTTTTTACTTGGTGGAGCCGGTATCTATTTTACATTGAAAACAAAGGGCGTACAGTTTCGTCTGCTGAAGGAAGGACTTCGCACCCTGACTGAGAAGAAGGCTTCGCAAAACGGAATCTCTTCTTTCCAGGCGCTGATGATTTCCACCGCTTCCCGGGTGGGAACAGGCAATATTATCGGCGTTGCTACCGCCATTGCCATCGGTGGACCCGGAGCCATCTTCTGGATGTGGGTGATGGCTCTCTTGGGCGGGGCATCCGCTTTCTATGAAAGTGTTCTGGCCCAGGTTTATAAGGTGCCCATGGGAGATGAGTTTAAAGGCGGACCTGCCTATTACATAAAGCAGGGGTTAGGGCAGAAAAAAATTGCTGTTCTCTATGCGGTTCTGCTGATTGGCTGTACCGGCTTCGGATGGAATACGACCACAGCCTACAATATGAGTGCTTCCCTGGAATACTATATCCCCAATTATAGGGATACTATAGCGCCATATATCTTAGGAATTATCCTGGTGGTTCTGGTTGGCGCAATCATCTTCGGCGGAGCAAGGAGAATCGGAGCATTATCTTCCATTTTCGTTCCGATTATGGCGTGCATTTATATTGTCTTCGGAATTGCCTGCATTGTCACAAATATTGAAAAGCTTCCCTCTGTGTTTTCTCAGATTTTTTCAGAAGCCTTTGACTTTTCTTCCATCGCAGGAGGCTTTGCAGGCTCCTGCATCGTACAGGGCGTAAAACGAGGATTGTTTTCAAATGAAGCAGGTATGGGTACTGGACCAAACGCGGCAGCGGCAGCCTCCTGTTCTCATCCGGTTGTCCAGGGACTGGCGCAGATGATTTCCGTATTTTTGGATACGCTGGTTATCTGTTCGGCCACGGCCATGATTCTTCTGTTCTCAGGTGTAGAAGGGACGGCGGAAAATGCAGGCTCACCCTTTGTACAGCAGGCAGTGCAGTCAATGTTTGGAGAATTTGGTATTCATATCATTACCATTGCCCTGATGTTGTTTGCTTTTACCACGCTTCTTGGAAATTACTTTTATGCAGAACAAAATCTGAAATATATAACCGAAAGCAAAAATGTACTTTTTATCTTCCGGGTGGTTGCTCTGCTGGTTATTTTTGTCGGAACCAGAGTCGGTTTTGAAACCGCATGGAATTTTACAGACATATTGATGGGATTAGTTGCCATCATCAATATTATCGCTGTTTTTGCCATGAGAAAGACTGTGGAGAAGACATTAAAACACTATGAAAAGGAGCGGAAAAATACTAAGGAACCCAAGTTCAAGGCGAAGGACATAGGGCTGGATGTAGATTGCTGGAAATGAGGTGGCTGCAATGAAACAAATTGTTGTTATCAACACGGGCGGAACATTTTCTTCCCTGACCACAGAACACGGGCTGGCTCCTGGACTATCGGCCGAAGAGCTGAAGAGCAAGGTCGGAAAGATGGATCCCAATATTATGCTTATAATGGAAGATTACTGTTCTCTGGACAGTTCCAATATTTCACCGGAAGACTGGTGCAATCTTGCCTGGAAGGTGGACGGGCTGTTGGGACGCTGCGACGGAATCGTCATTGTACATGGCACGGATACCATGGCGTATACTGCTTCTATGCTTTCATTTATGCTTCAGGGCATCCCCATTCCTGTAGTCCTCACCGGAAGTCAGGTCTCCGCAGATGCCGTGATGTCTGATGCCATGAATAATTTTAAATGTGCGGTTTCCATGGCGGCAAGCGGGATAGGCGGGGTCTATGTGGCCTTCAGCCATAATATCATGCTAGGCTGCAGAGCCTCAAAGGTAAGGACCATCAGCTTCAACGCTTTTGAGAGTATTAACTACCCGAATGTGGGCACGGTGGATGCCTTTGGAATGCACTTGAATAAAAGCTATGCTCCGCCAAGGAAAAAGTACTCACCCAGTATACAGTACTCAAATAAAATAGCAGTTTTAAATCTTTTCCCCGGCATGAAGAGCGACATTCTCTCCTTTTTGCTGAAAGAAGGCTATGAGGGAGTCTTTATCGAAGGCTTTGGTCTGGGCGGAGTTCCCTTTATTAACAGCAATCTTATGGCAGAGATAAAAAAAGCGGCTTCCCACGGCCTCCCTGTTTTGGTGGGCAGCCAATGCCGGTATGAGGGCAGCAACCTGGAAATTTACGAGGTGGGAATCCGGGTACTGGAAAGCGGCGGCATACCGGTGCACGATATGACCCGAGAAGCCGTGGTCACAAAGCTGATGTGGTGCCTGGGACAGACAAAGGATATAAAAGAAGTGCGCAGTTATTTCGAGAAAAATCTTGTTCAGGAGGTAACTCTGCACGGTAGTGTAAAAAAGTTTGTGTCTTTGGAAGAAAATGACTCCTTTTTGGTAAGAATTACGATATGAAAATTCTTATCGAAAAGGAGTATTTTTATGCCGGTAGCTAAGGAACAGATTCGACAGATTATTG
>DVHU01000023.1 GCA_018711815.1 Candidatus Egerieimonas intestinavium | reverse complement strand
CAATAGTTTTTATAAAAATATTTTATAAAACTTTTTTATATAATTGCTTACAATAATGGCGCGGTAAAAATAGCCGCGCCTAATGAAATCAGACTATTGAATTTTATCTTGCAATCTTATATATTATAAATATAAATTATAATTGATCTTTTCCATACCTTGTGTTATAATTGCTTTACTTCATATCACATCCGGCTATTCAGCCAATTTTCCAAAAAAGCAAATCATACAAGGAGGTTAAATGGGAAAGAAAGATGAAATTTTGAATCGCTATTTCTGCGATTCCCAGCGTTTCTGCGACTTTTTTAACGGCGCGGTCTTCGGGGGCGACCAACTCCTGGATCCAAAGGATACCGTATCCTGTGAGACGGTTTGCCGCACCGCCGGGGGCCTGAGACGCCAGAGGGATGTCTGCATGAAAACTTCCTACCAGGGAAGTTATGTCATCTGCGCAGTGGAAAATCAGACGGATATCCACTACGGGATGGTGGTACGCACTATGCTGATGGACGCCATGGAATACGACCGGCAGCTGACCGAACGGCGCCGGCTCCACCAAAGAAGCGGGGATCTATCCGGAAGCGCCGAGTATCTGTCCGGGCTTAAAAAGGGGGAGCAGCTGGCTCCAGTCCTGACCCTGGTCTTTTACTACGGGGAAAAGCCCTGGGACGCCAGCCGCAGCCTGCGGGAGCTGGTGAAACTGCCTCCCCAGATGGAGCGCTATCGCTCCTACTTTCCGGACTATCCCCTGCTGCTGGTGGAGCCCGAGCAGATCAATCCCCAAAATTTTCAGACAGAATGGCAGCCCATCCTGACTATGCTAAAGTTAAGGCGCCAGCCGGAGGAATTCCTCCGCTACGCCCGGAGCTTAGGGGAAGATCAGCGTATCTCTCCGGAGGGGCTCCTGACCGCCGCTGTACTGACCGAGGATGACCGTCTGCTGGAACTATTGACGCAAGAGAAGGAGGAAAGAGGAATGAATGTGCTCAGTGACTACATGATCGAAAAAGGAAAAATGGAAGGATTGGAGACCGGCAGGAAGGAAGGACTTGAGACCGGCGAGCAGCATATGATATCGCTTATCCGCTGTCTCCAGGCTGAAAATCGGCTGGAGGAATTTCTGGCGGAGGGGGACGATCCTCAAAAGCGAGCCAGATGGCTGAAGGAGTACGGCATCTGAACAATTTCTTTCACGTCAAGCAAAAGAAGGAGGAGAGCGCCTCTAAGCAGGGGATTTCTCGCATAAATATGCGGAAACTCTGATTTCGAGACGCCCTCCTCCGCAAGTCTTCCGAAGGACAAGGGCTTAAGCGTATTTATAGAACCGGAGTCTATTGCCCCTTTCAAACCGCCACTAAACACGCTTGATAAACTGTTCAATATAATACAGGGCTCCGCCCATGGCGGCAGCTTCAAATTCACAGGTGCAGGGCTTGATATAGGAGCCGTCCGTGGGAAATGTGCTGCGCTCCGCCACCAGCTGACGCAGCCGGGGAATATAAGGTTTCAGATACTGGCCCATGTAACCTCCCAGCACCACCGGGCAGTCCAGACACATGTTAATGTCATTCAGCAAGATAGCCAGGTAATCCAGGTACTCCTCCAGCAGCTTCCGATAGTCCTGATTTCCGCCGTTTATAGCAGCGAAAAAGGCCCCCAGATCATTGTCCGTTTTTCTGGAAAGGCTAAGGGCGGAACAGTAGGCTTCCGCACACCCCCGCTTGCCGCAGGAGCACTCAGCCCCTCCGGGCACCAGGGTAATGTGGCCAAACTCCGCGCTGCGGTTTCCCATCCCCACAAAGGGGTTTCCATTGACCAGAATAGCCCCGCCCACCGTATTGCTGAGAAGCAGGTAGGCGATGGTCTGGTTCTCATAATCATTTTTCCAGAATTCCGCCACACCGGCGCAGCTGGCGTCGTTAAAGAGCAGGCAGGGAAAATCAAAATATTCCTGCAGACGCTGGCAAAAGTCCGTAGGCACGGGCAGTGTGTCAGCGCTGGTGATGGTCTTCATGTCAAAAGCGATAATTCCCGGGATGGTAACTCCCATACCTAAGATCTGTTCCGGGCGGATCTTATTTTTGTTAATCAGCCCCCTCACCTTCTCCGCCAGCTCTCCATAGCAGGCCTCCGTGGCCGCAATCTCAAATTTTTCCCGAATATGATCCATCAACGAACCGTTCAGATCCACCAACACCAGGGAAATATGATGGGGAGTGATATCAAGCCCCACCGCCACCCGGAAATCCGCCACAATGGACAGCGCTCTGGCCTTTCGCCCAACCCCGGAGGAAAAGGTGCCGTTCTCCTGCACCAAGCCCTCCTCCTTCAGAGAATTCAGATTCTGGGTGGTAGTAGGCAGGCTGAGCTTAAGCTCCGCCGCAATCTCCTGCTTTGAAATTCTCCGGCGCGCAGCAATCAGACGGAAAACTCGATTTCTGTTCACTTGCTTGATTGACTGCAGATTTATCTCTGTCATAAGAAAAATGAATCCTTTCTCCGTATATGTTTACGAAATTATGATATAACATAATCCCTATTTTGGCAATAACCCTGGCAAAATTAATTATAAATCTCCATATTAGTATTGACTTTTTGTCTGTTCTGCAATAATATACAAATATATTATATAAAACTATTTTATAAAATAACTTTCATTTTGAAAGGAGCAAATCTATGAAAGCAGCTTATCTCACAGAAAAAATGAAAATTGTCCTGCGGGACGACCGGGAAGTTCCCGTTCCCGCCCGGGGAGAGGCCCTCATCAAAATGGAATACTGCGGCGTCTGCGGATCCGACGTCCACTTTTACCGGGAGGGAAAAGTGGGAGACACCCCGGCTCCCAAGGATTTCATCCTGGGCCATGAGGTAGCAGGCACAGTCGCTGCCCTGGGCGCGGGAGTCACCGGCCTTCAGGTGGGGGACCGAGTGGCGCTGGAGCCCGGCTACACCTGCGGCAAATGCGAATTCTGCAAAACCGGAAGGTATAACCTGTGCCCGGATGTGCAGTTTTTTGCTGCCCCCCCGGTTCAGGGCGCTCTGCAGGAATATGTGGTTCATCCGGCAGACATGTGCTTTAAGCTACCAGAAAACGTCTCCACGGAGGAGGGCGCTCTGGTGGAACCCCTGGCCGTGGGCATGCATGCGGCCTCCCAAGCCAACGTCACTTTGGGCAACAGCGTGCTGATCCTTGGAGGAGGCTGCATCGGCCTGGTTACCATGCTCTCCGCCAAAGCCCGGGGCGCAGCCAAGCTGGTGGTGGTCGACCTGTTTCAGAAGCGGCTGGATATGGCCAAGAAGCTGGGCGCCACGGAGGTGATTAACGCCAAGGAAGAAGACGTCGCCCAGCGGGTTCAGGAAATCTTCGGCCCCCTGGGCGCCGATATCGTCTTTGAGACAGCGGGAGCCATCCCCACGATCCAGCAGACCCCCTTCTACGTGAAGCCCGGCGGAACTATCTGTCTGGTGGGTATGGCTGCCGAAAGCATGGTAAACTATAATTTTAATCAGATTATGATGAAGGAGGTCACCATCAAATCCGTATTCCGTTACCGGAATCTCTATCCCTCCGCCATCGCGGCCATCGCCAGCGGCTCCATCGATGTAAAGCAGATCGTAACGCACCGCTTTTCCTTCGAGGAGTCCGACCTGGCCTTCCACACCGCTGTGGCCAACGCCCAGGATGAAATCAAAGAGGTGATCAAGTTCTAAGGCTTTTTCCCCAGAGCTTAGGGTCATGCCAACTCAGCTACATTTCTTTTGTCCGCGGAAGCATATCCAACTCCTCCAGAGCGATGCAGTTGGGTATACTTCCCCTGCGGACTGCCTCCCGACATTCTTCCAGGCCCATCCAGCGCGCCTCCTCCACCTCCTCCGGCTGAAGCCTCAGCTGCTCAGGTTCCACATCCCTCCACAAACAGTAGACATTGCTCACCTGATTATCCACAAAAGGTTCCCCGTAGAAATTATCTTTCCAGTAGATTTTTCTCTGTCCCCGATCGGCAAACTCTTCCTCCCGTGCCTCAAGGCCCAGCTCCTCCAGAAGCTCACGCCGGGCAGAAGGCAGCCAGTCCACCCCCGCAGGAATATGCCCTGCACTGGAGATATCATAGCATCCCGGGTGGGAATCCTTTCCCCGGCTGCGCTTCTGCAGCAGAACCTCCGTCTTTCCCTGCCGCAGGCGCAGAAGCCAAACGTGGGCCGTCCGGTGCCTCACCCCTTCCCGGTGAGCTCTGGTCCGCTCCACCAATTCCCCCGTGGGATTTCCTTTTTCATCTACCACATCCAACCATTCCATTGTTCTCTCTCCTTTTACTGGGGCATGTGTCTCCCGCCCGGAAGAGTCTTTGCTTCATGCGAAATTCACAAAATTTTTTATGAAACAAGAATGAAGGCGGCATCGGCGTCCTCCGCCTGCTCTGCCGCCCTCCGGGCCCTGTGCAAGATCTGCATTTGATTTGTTATCCCCAGTATAGACTTATTTTTCCCGAAAAACAAGCAACACCTTGTCATAGTTACTTTTGTAACCACATTTCATTAAAGTCGGCCTGGCCCTTTTCTCTGGTAAAATTAGCGATTCTTTGATAAAATAAGACAAAATACCACATTTTCAGGGGGAAATTTACCATGGATCAAAGAGAACTGGAAAAGCGCAGGGCCGCCAACAAAAGAAAACGTCAGCTGCAGCTGCGCCGCCGGATGCAGGCTGCCGGCGGAGGCGCTCTTCTGCTGGCGCTGATTTTGGCTGGCTTTCTCATTTTCGGAAACAAAGACAAGGAGCCTGCCTCCCCGGGCAAGAGTCCGCAGCCCACAGCCGCCGCTGCCGCCACTCCCACCCCGGAGCCGGACAACACACTGGAGCTGCTGGCCGCCGGAGACTGCCTGATCCACGACCGGGTGTACAACAATTATGAGACCACCGACGGAAATTACGATTTTTCCGGAGTCTTTGATCCGGTGAAGGACCAGATTCAGGAGGCTGACCTGGCAGTTATCAACCAGGAGACTGTTCTGACCACAGATATGGACGCCGTCTCCTCCTACCCCAGCTTCGCCACGCCCTGTCAGATCGGCGATGCCATCGCAGAAGCCGGCTTCGACGTGGTGCTCCAGGCTTCCAACCACACTATGGATAAGGAGGCCGACGGGGTCACAGAGACTCTGGACTACTGGGAGCAAAATCACCCGGAGATAACCGTGCTGGGCATTCACCGGAATCAGCAGGAGGCCGACGAGATCACCGTGCTGGAGAAAAACGGCATTCGCCTGGCGCTTTTGAACTACACCTTCGGCTTTAATAACCGGGATTCTTCCACGGTTCCCTCCTACCTGGCGGACGTTTATTCCCGGGATAAGGTTCAGGCTGACGTGGAGAAAGCCCGGGCCCAGGCGGACGCTGTGGTGGTCTTCTACCACGTGGGCAAGGAGTACGCGGACGCCCCCACCGAAACCATCCAGGCAGAATTCCAGTATCTGGCCGACCTCGGTGTGGAGGCCACCATTGCCTGCCATCCCCATGTCATCCAGGACTGGGAGACCCTCTCCGGGGAAAACGGCACCTCCACCCTCACCTACTACAGCCTGGGCAATTTTCTGGCCGGACAGAGGGAACCGGAGACTCTTCTGGGGGCCATGGCCCGCATTGTCTTCGAGAGGGATGAGGCCACAGGACAGGTATCCATCCAAGAATCCGAGATGATTCCCACCGTCTCCCACTATGACGCGGACTTTAATAACCTGAGCGTCTATCCCCTGGCCGACTATACGGAGGAGCTGGCCGTCGACCACGGAATCCACCAGCAGCAGGAGGCCGCCGGCACAGACTTTAACCTCCAGTATCTGAAAGACCGCTGGAAGACCATCACCGGGGAGACGCTGTAGCGGAACCGTTGAAAAAACCGGAAGATGCGTCCGAAAGGTAACGCTTCTGTCCGGCAAAATCTCCCCTATGACGAAAAAAAGAGTCGGAAGCGCTCACAGCAGCGCTTCCAGCTCTCTTACCTCACTCATTTCCGTGGCCCAACTGGTGGCAAATCGCACCACCGTGCGGCCCTCATCGTACTTTTCCCAAAAGCTGAATCTGACTTTTTTCTCCAGCTCTTCTTTTTTGCCGTTGTCCAAAATCACAAAAATCTGGTTGGTGGGAGAGTTACCCAGCAGCCGATACCCCTTCCGGCCCAGAATCTCCCGCAGCTCCTGGGCGGTCTTGATGGCATTTTCCGCGATCCGCTGATAGAGCCCGTCAGTAAAGAGGGCGTCAAACTGGATCCCCAGGAGCCTGCCTTTGGCCAACAGGGCCCCCTGCTGCTTCACCAGGGTGAGAAAATGCTCCGGCGCCCGCCGGGGAAAGACCAGGGCCTCCCCGCAGAGAGCGCCCACCTTGGTGCCGCCGATGTAAAAGACATCCGTATACCGGGCAATATCCTCCAGCCCCAGGTCCGATTTCGGGCAGGCCAATCCGTAGCCCAGCCGGGCCCCGTCAAGGTACAGAGGAATCTCAAATCTGCGGCAAACTGCGGAAATCTCCTCCAGCTCCCTTCGGGAATAGAGCGTTCCATACTCCGTAGGGTGGGACAGGTAGACCATCCCCGGAAACACCATGTGCTCATGGTTTCCGTCCCCGTAAAAGGCCTCCAGGTAATTTTCCAGCGTCTGGGCTTCAAGCTTCCCCTCCTGTTGGGGAAGCTCCAGCACCTTGTGGCCCGTGTACTCAATGGCACCGGCCTCATGGGTGCTCACATGGCCGGTGGCTGCCGCAATCACCCCCTGATACCGCTTCAGCAGGGAGCCGATCACCACCGCGTTAGTCTGGGTTCCGCCCACCAGGAAAAACACCTCCGCCTCCGGGCAGCCGCAGGCCTGGCGAATCTTTCCGCGGGCGCTCTCGCAGTAGCTGTCGCTGCCGTAGCCGGGCAGCTTCTCCAGATTTGTCTCCGCCAGCTTTTTCAGAATCGCCGGGTGAGCCCCCTCGCTGTAGTCATTTTCAAAGCAAAGCATACATATCCTCCCAAAAACATTTACCCCAGCTCTTGACAAAGAGGCAAAATATTTACCTCCATCTCTTAGCAAAGAGCCAAAAATATGGAGGCCGCCGCAACCGCCAAAACGGTCAATCACGACAGCCCCCTGTTCTTCTATTCTGTTTTTACAGCCAAGCCTTTACCTTATTGTAAATGCTCTCACCGTCCAGGCCGTATTTCTTAATCAGCTCTGCTGCCGGGCCGGACTCTCCAAAGGTATCCATAACGCCGATTTTCAGAACCGGGGTGGGAGCCTGCGCGGACAGGGTGTCGCACACTGCGCTTCCCAGACCGCCGATGATGGAATGCTCCTCCACGGTCACAACCTTGCCGGTCTCCTTGGCCGCTGCCACTACCAGCTCCTCATCCAGAGGCTTGATGGTGTGGATATTCACTACCTTGGCCTCGATGCCCTCTGCGGCCAGCTTCTCAGCTGCTGCCAGGGACTCAGCCACGCAAAGGCCGGTGGCGATGATGGTAACATCCTTGCCCTCTCTTAATACAACGCCCTTGCCCAGCTCAAACTTGTAGTCAGCATTGTCGTTGATCACCGGAACTGCCAGTCTGCCGAAACGCATGTAAACGGGGCCCTGGTGCTCGTAAGCAGCCTTCACTGCCGCCTTGGCCTCCACGTCGTCGGAGGGGTTGATCACAACCATTCCGGGAATAGTTCTCATCAGGGCGATATCCTCATTGCACTGATGGGTAGCGCCGTCCTCGCCCACAGAAATACCTGCGTGGGTGGCGCCGATCTTTACGTTCAGCTTGGGGTAACCGATGGAATTGCGCACCTGCTCAAAGGCACGTCCTGCGGCAAACATAGCGAAGGTGCTGGCGAAGGGAACCTTGCCGGTGGTGGAAAGGCCTGCTGCAATTCCCATCATGTTGCACTCTGCGATACCGCAGTCAATATGGCGCTCCGGGAACGCCTTTTTAAATACGCCGGTCTTGGTGGCGCCTGCCAGGTCAGCGTCCAGCACCACTACCTCCGGATGCTCTTTTCCCAGCTCTGCCAGAGCATTTCCGTAACTCTCTCTGGTTGCGATTTTCTTTACATCTGACATAATGCGTCACCTACCTTCTCTAAATCTTTCATTGCGATCTCGTACTGCTCATCGTTGGGAGCAGTTCCGTGCCAAGCCGCATTGTCCTCCATGAAGGAAACTCCCTTGCCTTTGATGGTCTTAGCTACGATGGCGGTGGGCATTCCCTTGGTCTCTCTGGCCTCCTTGAAGGCTGCAGCCAGCTGATCCATATCATTTCCCTCCACATTGATCACGTGGAAGTTAAAGGATTCAAATTTCTTATCGATGGGGTACGGAGAGCAGACATCGCTGACCTTTCCGTCGATCTGCAGATTGTTGTTATCCACGATCACAACCAGGTTGTCCAGCTTCCGGTGACCTGCGAACATAGCGGCCTCCCAAACCTGTCCCTCCTGGATCTCGCCGTCGCCCAGCAGAGTATATACCCGGTAATCCTTGTTGTCCATCTTTCCGGCCAGAGCCATTCCCACTGCCGCGGAGATTCCCTGTCCCAGAGAACCGCTGGACATATCAACGCCGGGGATGTGCTTCATATCCGGATGGCCCTGCAGGTAGGAACCAACCTTACGCAGCTTCAGCAGCTCCTCCTTGGGGAAGAACCCTCTCTCTGCCAGAGCAGAATAGTATCCGGGAGCCGTATGGCCCTTGGAAAGCACGAAACGATCCCGATCCGGATTCTTCGGATCCTTGGGATCCACATTCATCTCAGCAAAGTACAGATATGTAAAGATATCTGCTGCGGAAAGAGATCCGCCCGGATGACCGGATTTGGCTGCATGAGTAGCCGCAACGATATCTTTGCGGACTTCATTTGCCATTTTCTGAAGTTCTAACTTGTTCATCGTCTTACCACCTTTTCTCTTTATTCCGTGAAAAACGTCCCCGCCAGAACATTTTTCTCTGGCTCTAGTGTATAACATTTCCTATGTTTCCGCAAGATTTTTGTAGGTTTCTTTCCGTCTTTTTGTATCCGTTTGGCCTTTCGGCCTCACTGTCACTAATGTATGCACACAGACTGCGATTCTCGCAGTCCGGCGCCCGCAGCCCTCAAAATGTTCTTGACAGAAAATACCTCATCACTGTATACTCAATACATACCAAAAGAATGTAAGGGAGGCAAAACCATGGCGCGAAATAAGTATCCCGAGGTGACCGTGGAACGAATCCTGGACGTGTCTCAGCGCCTCTTCCTGGAAAAGGGCTACGACAACACCACCATTCAGGACATTGTGGATGAGCTGGGGGGATTGACTAAAGGGGCCATCTACCACCATTTTAAGTCCAAAGAAGAGATCATGGACGCGGTGGGGGACCGGATGTTTTTTGAACACAATCCCTTTGAGCTGGTTCGGGGGCGGACTGACTTAAACGGCCTTCAGAAGCTCCGGGAGGTGGTTCGCCTGAACCAGGAGGACAAGGCCCGCACAAATATGACCATTCAGTCTATTCCTATCACCAAGAATCCCCGGATCCTGGTGGAGATGATCGACTCCAACCGCCGGATCCTCACCCCGTATTTTCTGGAGCTGATCCAGGAGGGTAACCGGGACGGTTCCATCCATACCGCCTATCCCAGGGAAATCGCGGAACTGCTGCCCCTGCTGACCAGCCTGTGGCTTCTGCCCTCCGTGTTTCCCGCCACCCGGGAGGAAATGCGGCAAAAATTCTATTTTCTGGGGGAAATGCTGGAAAAAATGGGAGTTCCCCTCTTCGACAGCTCCATCCAGATCCTGGTGGATGAATTTTTCCAGCAATTTCCAGACTCTCCTTAAAAATAAAGTTGCCTTCGGGCAATTTTATTTTAGCCTTATACATACATTCGGTAGGTATTAATATTTTTATTCTTTCATTTACCCACAACCAAAGGAGGAACACCCATGAAGCAGCGACTTTTCACCAGAAATTTTGCCTTTTTAATCTCCGGGCAGATCAGCTCTCTGATGGGCAATTATGCCCTGAAATTTGCCCTGTCCATGTACGTGCTGGAGCAAACCGGGTCCGCCGGAATCTTCGCCGGTCTCCTGGCGCTGTCCATGCTTCCCACCATTCTTCTCTCCCCCCTGGGGGGAATCCTGGCAGACCGGGCCAACCGCCGAAATATTATGGTGGGACTGGATCTGCTCTCCGGCCTCTTCGTGCTGGCCGCCGGACTGATTCTCTCCTCCGGCCTTCTCCCCTCCTCCGGGGGAGACCTCTCTCTCATCGGCGCCCTGCTGATCATCTTGTCTGTGCTGGCCGCCTTTGAGTCGCCCACAGTCCAGGCCTGCGTTCCCCAGATGCTCTCCGGGGATAATCTCCTGAAGGGAAATGCCCTGGTGAGCCAGGTCTCCGCTGTCTCAGGCCTGATCGCCCCCTTTCTGGGCAGCTTGCTTTACTCCGCTGTTGGTATCCTTCCGGTGCTGTGGGCCGCCGCTGCCTGCTTCTTCCTGACAGCGCTGCTGGAGTGCTTCATCCGGCTGAATTACCAGCCCCCCCAGAAGGCCCCGGGACTGCTCTCGGTGATCCGGGAGGATTTCTCCGACAGCATGCGCTTCCTGCGCCGGAAAGAGCCAGACATCCTAAAGCTGCTTCTGCTGGCGGCTCTGGTGAGCCTTTTTGTGGCGGGAACCACCGTGGTGGGCTTTCCCTACCTGGTGCGCACAGTCCTGGGCCTCTCCCCGGAGTACTACGGGGCAGCAGAGAGCGCCATGGGCCTTTCCGCTATCCTGGGCACCCTCTCCGTGGCCCTTCTGGCCGGAAAGTTTCTGCCCCGCCACCTGGCGGCTGTTTTCGTATCCTTCGGCCTCTGCCTGATTCCCTCCGGTCTGGCCTTTCTTCTGCCTCTGGGGACTTTGAGCCGTTATTTTGTGCTGCTGATCATGTTCTGCGCCTCCCAGCTGGGCTGCTGCATCTTTTCCACCTATGCCATCACTCTGGTCCAGGGGCGGACTCCCCAGCAGCTGATGGGCAAGGTGATGGCCTACGTCTATACCCTCTCCATGTGCGCCCAGCCCCTGGGACAGCTAATGTACGGAGCTCTCTTTGATCTCTTTTCCGCCTCCCCCTACTGGGTCCTGATTCCCAGCGGACTGGTTGTCAGCGCCATCGGTCTGGCCTCCGTCAGGTTCTTCCGCCGGCTGGAGGGGTAGGGCCAAAACCGAAAAGCAATCCGCTGGAACGCTGTCCCCGATATGATCACGAAGGAGCAGATATATCGAATTTGCCATATCAGCAAATCAACCGCCCTGTATCTGCTCCATTACGGGCAGAATCGGCAAAGTTGGTCAACACAAATTTGTTTTCGAGTGCCCTCTTGCACCTCCATCATTGTTGATTGTGAATCTCCTTTAAATCCTCGATAGCAAGAACGGGATCCATTGTGTGAAATATCATATAGTTGCGTTTCATTGTTTCAGCCGGGGCCTGTTTATATATTCTTGCGCTGTCCTCGCCGCTGTAATAATGCCAATAGCGGTAGATATAGCCAATCCAGTACAAAATATCCGTATCGTATAGTTCACCGTCCGTAGTTAATGAATCGCCTGCAGCAGACGCAACCTCCTCAAGAAGATATTCTTCGCCTGCCCACTGCATCCGATTATACTCGGAGTCAAGCGCCTTTGCGGTATCAGAGGTCATGAACGCCTTAACAAAAGCGGCGCTGCTATATTTCTTTTCGGCAGATAATTCGAACAACCGGCCCTGAATATCACATAACTTTAGCTGTAATTCGTCCATTATTGCCCTCCGTCCTTCGCCTTATCGAGTATCTCATCAAAGAATAAGCCCTCACGGCGATAATTTCTGCAAATATCGTTGGCAAGAGAGATTCCTTTTGCCCGGTTCTCTTCGGCGGTATTCTTCACAAATAATCTTTCAATGTAAGAAAGGCTGATTTCAGCTTCAATGCGTACCGCATCGCATCCCTTTTGAGAAACCGCCACATACTGCTTTCCAAGCTGAAGCGCAGAAAGGCTGTTGACCAGCGCCGTATCGGTAACATTTCCAACAAAGAAATTGTCAATCACAAAAAACATACGGTCATTCGCAATATTCCCGATAACTAAATCCTTATCAGCGGTCATATCACGGTACTTATTATAGAAATCAGTACCGTTTATTTTTTCCATTCTTCCTCGATGGTATGCCACAAGCATTGCCCAATCAATATCGGCAGGGACTTCGATTTGAGCAAGTTTATCTGTATCAATGGAAACAATGTAGAACTTAGATTTCTCATAGTCGCAAATCAAGGTCAGCGCCTGGCTGGGATTGGTTCCCATATAGAAGCCCTTTCCGAAGTCACATTGCTTCCGACTTTTGGGCTCGATTTTCCCCTCAATACCGGCTTTAGAGCCGTGATAGAGAAGAATACGATTCCTTTCCGGTGAAACTGCTTCTACTGCCTCAGAAATCTTTTTCAAAGTCATATCATAAACGGGAACAGATTTTTCTTTACATAAGTCATACATTTTGGACTGCGCCAATTTGTTTGGCACAGTACGCCCATTTTCCCAACGATTTACAGTTGCAAAGGTAACATTCAGTTGCTCCGCAAACTCGGTCTGACTCATATTCAAATAGGTTCTTATTTGTTTAATAAATGTCTGCATATGCCACCTCGTAATTATAACATTATTCCTATTTTATATTATATTTAATGTTATATTTTGCGTCAATGGATTTTGTCAAAACATTGTGGCTCCTACATAGCATTGGAGGCGCGCAAACTAGAAAAATCCAGCAACCCGCATGGTTACTGGATTTTGGGGTAGCGGAGAGTGTGGGATTCGAACCCACGTGCCCTTGCGGACAACCGCATTTCGAGTGCGGCTCGTTATGACCACTTCGATAACTCTCCCTCTATGTTCAGCCGCCGTTTTTCCCGCCTTTTCCCGATAGAAAAGGGCTTTGGAAAGAACTGACGGAAAGAACAGCAAATTATTCAATTTTTCGAACCAGGTAGAACCCGCATAGTTACAAGGTTTGGACTGGACGAAACGGACAGCATCCCGCAAGATTTCGAGTGCGACCTCTTACGACCACTTGAGTACATCTCCATACCGTTAGTATTATAATGCTTTTGGCAGGCGCCGTCAACTGCTTTCCGTTTCTGCCTCCCGCTTCATTTCCGTTTCTGCCTCCCGCTTCATTTCCGTTTCCGCCGCCCGCTTCTCCTTCTTCTTTCTCCTGAGCTCCCGGAAAAAATCCGACAGCATTTGGCTGCACTCCTCCTCCAGTACCCCCCTGACGATCTCCACCTGATGATTAAACTGAGCCACCTGGAGAAGGTTCAGCACGGAACCGGCGCAGCCTGCCTTGGGATTCATGCTCCCAATAACCACCCGCTCAGCCCGGGCCTGAACGATGGCTCCGGCGCACATCTGGCAGGGCTCCAGGGTCACATACAGGGTGCAGCCCTCCAGCCGCCAGTCCCCCAGTTTTCTGCTGGCTTTGCGGATGGCGTTGAGCTCCGCATGGGACAAGGTATTCTTATCTGTATTCCTTCTATTATAACCCCGGGCGATAATCTTTCCGCCGCTGACAATCACGCAGCCTATGGGTACCTCCCCCAGAGCCTCCGCCTTTTTTGCCTGGCGCAGCGCCTCCCTCATATACTTCTCGTGTTCCATGAAAACTCCTTTTTCCGTGATATTTTTTCCTCCCTCTGCATAGGGTAGTGTAGGTATGACCTGCAGCCCATGTGAAAGGAAAGATTTCAATGTCTGATTACCGACGCTTTATCTCTTATCTCTACGAATACCGGCAGGGCGCCAAGGCGGAGAACCGGGGATTTGTCCGGGTGGAATCCCGCAGCGGCACCTGCACGCTAGAAATACATATGAAGCTCCCGGCCCTGTCCGCCGGCGCGCAATTAAGTACCTACGGTTTTGTCCGCCAGGATTCTTCCCTGGGAGGAATCCTCTTTCACCGTTCCTCCACCGGAAACGGCTTCTATGATGCCCGATTCTCCACGGAGGCCAACCATATGGGAGGATCCGAATACCCTCTGGAACAGCTGGGGGGCCTGCTGATTTTCTCCGAAAATGGCCACTGCTACGGTACCGCCTGGGATGAAGCCTCCATTCAGGTGGAGCAATTTGCGCCCCTGAATCTATCAGCTGAAGACTCCCCGGAAGATCTCCCAGAAGGCCTCCCAAGCTCGGAGGAAAGCTCAGCAGCCAACACGGTGGAAGCTTCCCTGGCCGCCGCTTTCACTCCGGCACCTGAGGAGGAACCCCTGGAGGAAACCGCTTCGGAACCGGAGCCACAAGCCTTCGTCCCGGCCCCCGAGGAAGAGCCCCTGACAGAAGCTGCTTCGGAACCTGAACCACAAGCCTTCGTCCCTGTTCCTGAGGAAGAGCCCCTGACAGAAGCCGCTTTGGAACCTGAACCCAAAGCCTTCATCCCCGTTCCCGAGGAGGAGCAGGTAACTCAGGCCTCCGTGCCTCTTTACCGCAGAAGCCCGCGAAGCGCCGGTTTCCGCAGAAACGTCTCCGGGCAGAGTACCTCCTGCCAGACTGCTGACCGGCAAAACAATTCCCGACAGGGAACCCGTCCACAGACCGCTGCCCAGCAGGAAGCATCCAGGCAGGAACCGCCCCAGCAGGAACCGCCCAGACAGGAAGCTTTTCTCCAGGAAGCGCCCGGATCCAGGGATTGGTGCGCTGATCCCCGCTGGTTCCAGGTACAGCAGCGATACCCCGCCATGCAGCCCTTCCCGGATGATACCATCTGTGAGTGTGTCCGGCTGGATCTCAAGGATCTTCCCACTCTGCGCCGGGATGGCTGGACCATCGGCAGCAACCGTTTTGTGCTCCACGGCTTTTACAGCCACCGGCACCTGCTCCTGGGCCGTCTCTGCGGCCGGGACGGCTGCTGCTACGTTCTGGGAATCCCAGGCTTCTACGACAGACAGGAGCAGTTCATGGCCAACTCTTTCGGCTTCCCCTGCTTTCACGCCGCAGCCCTCCAAAACACTCCCGGGCGCACCTTCGGCTACTGGTACCGCCCCATCTCCTGAAGGGCTTCCGGCACAACACTTTTCTGAAAGGCCTCCGGCAAAGCGCCTTTCCCGAACAGCAAGCGCCCCAAGGCCCCGCCGAATCATCGGTGTCGGGCCCTTGGGGCGCCCGCTGTCTTTGTTTGCCTTTTCTTCTTTTACCTGCTTTGCGTCAGTCAAAAGCCACCTTCCAATTTTCCCCTGCCTCATAGGCTTGAAAACACATGTGTATCTGCTCTTTTGTATTTTTTTCGACAGCCAGCTGAGGCAGCTCCTCCCGATCGAAATAGGCGAACCCTGTGGTTTCTATATTGCTGACAAACTGGCCGCCCAGCAGGGAGCAGAGGACAAAAATCTTACATATCCCATAGGCGTATACGGGCAGATTATGTTTGTTTCTGTCCTGTACGGCTATGATTTTATCCGCGGTGACATCCAGGCCCGCCTCTTCCTTCACCTCTTTGACGGTATTTTCTTTAACCGACAGATTTACGTCAACCCAACCGCCCGGCAGAGACCACCTGCCGTCATTCTCTCTGACCAGCAGGATCTTGCCCCGGTCAAATATGGCTGCCCTTGTGTCCAGTTTCGGCGTCTGGTAGCCGCTTTCATTGCAAAATAAATCCTTTACCTTTTCCAGGGAGATCTCCGTCTTATTTGCTACCATCTCAGCGGAAATCTCCCGGATCCGCTCATACCGTTCCCTGTCATAGGCGTCCCGGCCATAGGTCAGTCCCGCTTGGGCAATGCTCTGCAATTCAATCGCCCATTCCAGCCATTTTTCCATCCTCTGCCGCCTCCTGCTCATTTACCCTCTCTTTACAAGAGGCGTGTGTGTCCTCGTAAAGAGAGAGTATCGTAAGTTCCTAACAATCACACGCCGCGGATGCCCACCTGGGGGATATACTCCAGGAGCAGCCTCCGGAAGTTTTCCAGCTGTTCCCGGGAAAATCCCGCAAACACCGGCATCATCACCTGCTCCGACTCCCGGTAATTTTGGAGAAAATACCTGCGGCATCCCTGCAGCCATCTGCCTATGGCCTCTATATCCTCCCGGGTGTGCAGCCCCTGGGCCACAGTGGTGCGAAATTCATAGTCCACCCCCGCCCCCATGAGCAGCTCCACAGAGTGCCGGATCCGCTGCAGATCCAGGCCCGGAAGCCCCGCCACCCTGGCGTAATTCTCCGGGGAGGATTTGATATCCATGGCCACGTAGTCCAGAAGCCCTTCCGCCAGCAGATTTTCCAAAACCTCTGGCCGGTAGCCGTTGGTATCCAGCTTCACCAGATACCCCAGCTCCCGCACCCGAAGGATAAATTCCCGCAGGTCAGAAGTCAATGTAGGCTCCCCGCCGGTAATGCACACGCCGTCCAGCATCCCCCGGCGCTTTCGCAGCACGCCCATGACCTCTTCCATGGGCACCACCGCTTCCCGCTCCGGAGCCAGCACCAGGCCCGTATTCTGACAAAAAGGACACCGGAAATTGCAGCCACCCAGAAATACGGTGCAGGCCACCTTCCCCGGATAGTCCAGCAGCGTCAGACTCTGGAATCCATGTATCTTCATTTGCCCTCCCCCTTCCCGCGTCAATTTGCTTTTCCTCAAGTATAGCATACCCCGCAGGGTTTATAAAGTTTTAGCTGTAAAGCTCTTTCTTTTAAAAACTCCAGGAGAACGCTCTTTTCAGAAATTCCTAAGATAACCCTCGCAGATACGTATCTCTCAAGGAAACTTTCAAGGGATACCCAAGCTTTGAAAAAGCGCCGTCCAAGGCCTCCATCACCCGGCAGACCTTCTCCTCCCAGGCATTATTCCCCATATGGCCGATTCGTATAACCTGCCCCTCCAGCACGTCGAAGGAGCCTGCCAGAAGAATTCCGTAATCTCTGCGGACAGTGTCCAGGATTTCCCCGGCCGTGAGTCCCTGAGGCACGTCAAAGACCGACACCGTATCGGAAAAGCCCGCTTCCAGATGCAGTCCCAGCCCCGAGTCAACCAGCGCCCGGCGCACCGCCTCCGCGATCTTGTGGTGGCGCCGCAGGCGCTGCTCATCCCGCTCCAGATTTTCCAGAGCTGTCCGCAGTCCATAGATATCGCTGATGGGCATGGTGTAGGGAAACCACTTCTTCTCATACCAGCCGTCGAAGGCCTTTAGGTTAGCGTAAAAGGAGGCCACCGGGGTCTTTCGTCCGTCCATGGCGGCCCGGGCGTCTTGGCTGATGGAGACAAAGGTCAGTCCCGGAGGGGCGGACACCGCCTTCTGGGAACCCCCGCACAGCAGGTCGATGCCGCTTTTATCCATCTCCAGGGGATTGCCGAACATGGCGGAGACAGAGTCCACCACCGTCAAAATCCCATACCTCTTCAGCAGGGGACACAGGGCGGCCACATCGTTGAGCATCCCGCTGGGAGTGTCGCAGTGAACCACTGTGGCGTACTTAAACTCATGATCCTTCTCCAGAAATTTCTCCAGCCCGGCCGGATCCACGGGCTTTCTGTAATCTGTGGTGTAGAGCACCGCCTCTCCCCCGTACATTTTCACAAAGTCCTGGAATCCCCGGCCGAAAACGCCGTTATCCACCACTAGAACCCTGTCTCCCGGCTCCGTCAGGGTGGCACAGGCAGCCTCCAAGCCCAGTATTCCCTCACCCCCCAGAATCAGAGACTCCCCCTTTGTACCCACCAGGCGGCTGATCAGCTGGCAGGTCTCCCGGTAATACTCATAAAAATCCAGGTCCAAATCCGGATTGGTGCAGGGCAGGCTTCTGGCCATGCGGACATTTTCCGCCACCTCCGTGGGGCCCGGTGTCATTATCTCGTACATGCGTCTTCCTCCTTATGTCTGCTTTTGCTCCAGAATAGCATATATTGGCCTGATTAAAATAACCAGTTTTTCACTTTTAAACCATACCAAACTTGCAAAGAAGAGAAAAACCAGGAGACAGCTTTCCAAAAATATGGTAAACTACTACTGCAAGGAGGCGAATGTGACAAAGTTACAGACATTCCCGCCATAAAAACATATAATCTAGGCATAATAAAAACAGCTCAAAGCAAATTCAGATAGCATAAGAAAGGAGTTTTATTATGGCAGCAAAAATCACAAGCGCTACATTTGAAACTGAAGTTTTAAAATCCGACAAGCCCGTCCTTCTGGACTTTTACGCAGACTGGTGCGGCCCCTGCCGTATGCTCTCCCCGGTGATCGAAGAAATTGCGGCGGAGCACCCGGAGATTAAAGTAGGAAAAATCAATGTGGACGAGGAGCCGGATTTGGCCCAGTCCTATCAGGTAATGAGTATTCCCGCGCTGGTAGTCATCAAGGAGGGCAAAACTGTTGCCAGCTCCGTAGGCGTACAGCCCAAGGGAACCATCTTGAAAATGATACAGTAATCGTCCAGAGCCGGGGAAGGAAGAAAAAGTTCTCCGGCTCTTTCCCCCTGTACGAAAAAATTTTTGGAGGTATCCATGCGCTACTTTATCACCTTCCTGGAGGGATTGATTTCCTTTATTTCCCCCTGCCTTCTGCCCATGCTCCCCATTTATTTCAGTTTCCTGGCGGGCAGTATGGAGGAGGGCAAAAGGAGCCGGCTGGCTAAAAATGCCGCCTTCTTTGTGCTGGGATTCACCACGGTCTTCCTGCTTTTGGGGCTTTTCGCCGGTACCCTGGGCGGCTTTCTGCGCCGCTACCAGACAGGATTAAATCTGGTCTGCGGCATTTTCATCATCCTTCTGGGCCTGAACTACATGGGCGTCCTGCGGCTGCCCGGCTTCTCCGGCATGAAGCCCCGGCAGCAGAAAAGCAGTCACACGGCCTGGTCCTCCTGGATCTTCGGCCTGGTCTTCTCTGTCAGCTGGACTCCCTGTATCGGAGCATTCTTAGGCTCCGCTCTGCTTCTGGCCTCCCAGCAGGGCTCCACCCTGAAGGGGCTGCTTCTGCTTTTGGCCTACTCTGTGGGGCTGGGCCTTCCCTTTATCATCAGCGCCCTGCTGCTGGACAGCCTGCAGAGCGCCTTTGCGGCCATCAAGCGTCACTACCGGGCGATCCATCTGGTCTCAGGCGGATTTCTCCTGGTCATCGGCGTTCTGATGATGACCGGCCTGCTGGGCAGATTTTTGACTTTACTTAGCTGACTTTAATCGATCAAGGAGGTAACACATATGCAGGATATGGTAATTATCGGCAACGGGCCCGCCGGGCTCTCTGCCGCTCTCTATCTTCTTCGGGCCGGCTTTTCCGTGACCATCATCGGAAAGGACAACGGCGCCCTCTCCAAAGCGGAAAAAATAGAAAATTACTTTGGTCTTCCCGTTCCTCAGGATGGCAACACCCTGGTGGAAAACGGGAAAAAGCAGGCGGCGGAGCTGGGCGCCGTTCTTCTGGAGGAGGAAGTGGTTGGGATTTCCTGGAACGGAAGTTACCAGATCGCCACCACCGGACAGACTCTGGAGTCCCGCTCCCTGCTGCTGGCCACCGGCTCTCCCCGAAAGCGTCCCGCCATCCCGGGGCTCAAAGAGCTGGAAGGCAAGGGGGTCAGCTACTGCGCCGTCTGCGACGCTTTTTTCTATCGGGGCAAGGACGTGGCTGTGCTGGGAAACGGCGAGTACGCCCTCCACGAGGCCCAGGAGCTGCTCCCTCTGGCCGGCAGAGTTACCCTGCTCACCAACGGCACGGAGCCCCTGGTTCCCCTCCCCGAAGGATTGAAGGTGGATATGCGGCCTATTGAGCGCCTGGCTGGGGAACCCACCCTGCAGGAGATCCGCTTCACCGACGGCTCCTCCCTTCCCATGGCCGGCCTCTTTGTGGCGTTGGGCAGCGCCAAGGGCAGCGACCTGGCTAAGAAACTGGGACTTCTGCTGGATAATGACCGGATTGTGGTGGATCAGCACATGCAGACCAATATGCCCGGCTGCTTCGCCGCCGGGGACTGTATCGGCGGAATTCTCCAGATATCGGTAGCTGTGGGTGAGGGGGCCAAAGCCGGCCTCACAGCCATCCGCTATCTGCGTACCGGGGAGGTGCTGCCCGCATGAGCAAAAAAGCAAAGACCATTCTCCTGATCATCTTTTTCGTGGCCGTGTTGGGAGGTGCCGCTGGGATCTACAGCTATCTGAGCAAATCCTACAGCCCGGAAAATCCCCAGGCCTCCCGGGGTTCCTCCGGCGGCTCAGAGACCTCCCAGGATTCCTCCTCCGGCAGCTCAGAGACCTCCCAGGATTCTTCCTCCGACGGCTCAGAGACCCCGGACTCCGATTCCCCGGAGGAAACGGGAAACGGCACCCCGGTGCCCACTTCCACCCCCATCCCGGTGCCGGATTTTACCATCACCGACGCCCAGGGGCAGGAGCTTCCCTTCTCAACTTTTCAGGGGAAACCCACGGTGGTCAATTTCTGGACCCCCTGGTGCCCTTACTGCAAGGATGAGATGCCCTATTTTCAGGCCGCCTACGACACCTATCAGGAGGAGCTGAATGTGGTGATGATGGATGTGCCGGACTCCCGAAACACCGCCCAGGACGCCATTGACATGGTTCAGGAGGCGGGATACACTTTCCCCCTGTATCTGGATGTCAACGCGGAGTCACTGATCACCTTCGGCGTCTACTCCTATCCCCAGACCTTCTTCTTCAACAGTCAGGGGGAATTTGTGGGGCGCATATCCGGGGCAGTCTCCAGTCAGGAAGTTCTCTTTCAGTTCATCGATCAGCTGCTGAGCCTGGAGGAGGGCACGCTCTTCTGAATCCTGGGACCGGACAATTAATTTGCAGAAATTTGGCATCAAAAAGCCGCGGCGGACAGCTGCCTGTAAGTTCTCAGGCGCGTCTCACCGCGGCTTTTTCTGGGAGCTCCTTTTAGGGTCTCCCCTTCCGGCTCCCGCTCTTTTCTCTCGCTTTTTTTCCAGCGCTTATCGCTTATTCTCAATGGCCATGATCATGTCCACACGTCTCTGATGGCGACCTCCCTCAAACTCTGCCTCCAGCCAGGTCTTGACAATCATCTTCGCCAGCTCCGGCCCGATCACCCGGGAACCGAAGGCCAGAATATTGCTGTTGTTGTGCTGCTTGGACAGCTTTGCAGAATAGGGTTCGCTGCAGACAGCCGCCCGGATACCCTTCACCTTGTTGGCCGCCAGGGAGATACCGATTCCCGTGCCGCAGATGAGGATTCCACAGTCCACCTCGCCGGCCACCACGGCGTTGGCCACCTTCTCCCCGTAAACCGGATAATCACAGCTGGCCTTCTCGTCAGTGCCGTAGTTTACCACCTCATACCCCAATTCCTTTACATATTCCATGACCTCCATCTTCATGTCCACAGACGCATGGTCATTTCCAAATCCAACCTTCACTCTGGAATACCTCCTTTTCGCTTGCTGTTTTTATTCTATCCTAAATCCTACGTCCCGTCAATGGCAACCCTTTCCTCAGAAACTAAAAAGAACCGGAATCCTTATCTCTAAGAATTCCGGCGCCCCTGCCAAGGAGTCGAAGCGACGTGATTCGAACACGCGACCTCTGCGTCCCGAACGCAGCGCTCTACCAAACTGAGCCACGCTTCGATGCAGATCAGGTGTTACCCTTTCAGCGAAATCTATTATATCGAACCTTCAAAGAAATGTCAACAATTTTTTCTATTTTCTAAAATAGTCACCGACGCAATCAGGCGCGGCCGCTCATCTGCGCCCGCGCCTGTCTATGTACATATTTCGCTGTTTTGGCATCAGCCGGCAAATCTCTGATAATACTCCTCCGCCTTAGCCTCTCTCTTGCTGCTGTCGATGGAGCATCCCTCCCACTTGCGGTAGAAGGATCTGGCCGCCGCGGAAGCGCTGGACTCATTTCCTGTAAAGGTTCCTGAGTAATACTGATACCACTCATAGATGAAAAATTCCAACTGCAGGCTGATGCTGGACCACGGTTGTCCTCGCTTCGCCGCGTAATTGGAAAGATTTGTCCAGCGCACAAAGGACCACTGTCCCAGTCCGTGCCCGATACCGTTGGGCTGAACCGCCGCCGGATTCAATCTGGATTCCACCCACCAGTTGCCTAAGATTCCGGCCGCCTGATACTCGGTGAATCCATTGGAGATCATGAAATTCCAAATGATGGAAGCGTTATCACTTCCCTGTACATAAGAGCCCTGGCTGCTGGAGCTGCTGCTGGAACTGCTTCCGCTGCTTCCACTGGAGCTCTGGGTTTTATCGGATCCGCTTCCGGAGCTCTGATTCTGGCTGGCCTGCTGCTGTGCCTCCTCCGCCTTCTTCTTGGCTTCCTCAGCTGCAATCTTGGCCTGCTCCGCCCGGTAGGCGGCGTCCTCTTCCTCCAGTGCCTGCCGCATCAGCGCATTGATCTGATACTGCTGGCTGTCAATCTGCTCCAACAGACTGGCTGCACTGGACTGACTGTCCTCTATGCTGGCCGCATACTCTCCGATCTTGTCATAGGTGGTGTCGATCAGCTGCTGCACCTCTTCTTCCTTGGCGACGCGCTGCTCCTTCAAGTCTTCGATAGCTGCCTTTTCCTCTTTGACCTTCGTTTCCTTCTCTACTACCAGCTCTTTTGCTTCGTTGTACTCAGCCAGCAGTTCACGGTCAAACTGTGAAAGTTGTGCAATGTTATCTGCACGGTTCAGGAACTCTGAAAAATTCTTTGCTTCCAGCAGTATAGCCAGGTAATTGTTGTTGGCATTCTCGTAGATATAACGAATGCGCATCTTCATGGCCTCGTACTGCTCTTCTTCCTGATCCTTGGCTTCTTCCAGCTCTACCTGGACTACCTCCAGCTCCTTCTGCTTCTCTTCCGCCTGTCCCTGCAGAGTCTCTAACTCCTTCTGCAGGACGCCCAGCTCCTCATTGAGCTCGCCTAAATACTCCTCAGCTTCCCCCTTCTGGTTCTCCAACTCAGAAATCTGATTCTTTGTGTTCTCCAACTGGGATTTGGTCTCAGCCTGCTGGGACTGGGCTTTCTCCAGCTTCTCCCGGGTGGTCTCAGCCATTCCGGGAACTGCGCTGGCAGCGAAGAGGGCAGCCGCTAAACCAAGGCTCAGCACTCTCTTCTTTTTCATACGTTACACCTCATAATTTATTCCGTGTACCGATATTATATCATAGGCCTGTCCCAAAAGCAAAGCTTTTTTTAATTTCTCGTAATAATGTTGTAATAATTCGTCGTATTTTTGTAGCTTTTGTCACCCTTTTTCCACAAAATATAGGTTAATTTCTTCTCCAGCTGCACAAGTACTTGTTTTTCAGAACACCATTCACCAATTTTCCCCATCCCAGGGAAAATCCTTCGACACAGACCAGCTGCCACCCTTTTTCCTGCCTGGTCTCCCCCTTTTCCACAGGGATAGTCTCTCCCCTCAGGTATTTTTCCACCCGGGGGTCTCCCGCCGCGAGATCCAGGGCGGAGGGCACATCCCCCGGCTTCAAGGCCAGGGCCAAAGGCTGGGAGGGCTCAAAGCGATTTTTCTTCAGCTCTCCCAAAAAAAGGCCGTTTCGCAGGAAATGGACTCCCCGCAGATCACCGGACAGAGGGGGCACCTGATATACCCGCTCCCCTCGAAGCTCCAGACTCTCCCATTTTGGGGAAAAGTCTCCCCCCGCAAAGAACTCCTCCAAAAGCTTCCGAAGCTCCTGCTCCTCCCGGGAAAGCCGGGCAGTTTTTCCGGCGCCTTTGACTTTTCCGGCGCCTCTGACTTTTCCGCCCCTGGCGCCCCTGGCGGAGGCAGGCTCTGATTCTCCCTCTCCCCGGGAAGCCTTCTCCAGAAGGGCCAGAAAATGGCCCTCCCCCTCCATCCTGTGAGGCCACAGCCTCACGCACAGGTTCAGCTCTTCTCTCCCGTCCCCCCACTGGGGATTGCCCTTAGAAAAGCCCGGATGCTCCTCCAGCGGCAGCAGACGCATCTGGGGAAACTTCTCCAGGAACCAGGAAATGGTTCCCTCGTTCTCCTCCGGGGCAAAGGTGCAGGTGGAATAGAGAAGCTTGCCCCCGGGTCTCAGCATAGCGGCGGCCCCGGCGAGAATCTCCCGCTGCATAGCCGCGCACTCCCCGGGTTTTCCCGGCGTCCAGGCCCGGATGACCGCCGGGTCTTTCCTGAACATTCCTTCGCCGGAGCAGGGAGCGTCCACCAGGATTTTGTCGAAAAACTCCGGGAAGCGCTCCGCCAGCCGGGCCGGGGTCTCGTTGGTCACAAACAGGTTGGGAATCCCGAAGAGCTCCAGATTTCTCAGCAGGGCTTTGGCTCTGGAATTGCTGATATCATTAGCCACCAGCACCCCCTGTCCCTGAAGCTTGGCCCCCAGCTCTGTGGCCTTTCCCCCGGGAGCCGCGCAGAGATCCAGCACCCGCTCTCCCGGCTCCACGGGAAGGAGAGCCGCCGGAGTCATGGCGCTGGGCTCCTGGAGATAATAGAGTCCGGCGGCATAGAAGGGATGGCGGGCCGGAGAATCCGCCCCGTCATAGAAATAGCCGTTATCCACCCAGGGAATAGGTCTCACCGGAAAGGGCGCCAGCCGCTCCAGCTCCCCGGGCGCCAGCTTCAGCCGGTTGGCCCTCAGGCCGTAGCGCCTCTCCTGGCCGAAGCTCTCCAGGTAGGCCTCATACTCCTCTCCCAGCATCTTCCTCATTCTCTGTTCAAATTCCACCGGCAGTCCGTTCATACGCTTCCTCTCACTCCCGGCGCCCCAGGGCGCCTGTTTTTTCCGGGGGGCCGCCGCCTTTTTTTGATAACGCGAAAAACATCCAGTCCCAGGAACTTTTCCGGCGAAATGAAAGAAGGCACCGCATGGCCTCCCCCGAATCTGTACCTATCATAATACATTTTCGGCGGGAAGGCAATTCCATACGGTACCTTCTTCCTATGTTTCCCCCATATCGATTATACGGCTGGTTCTTCAGCCATCACTTCTTCGTACTTCTCCAAAATAATTGCCTGAATACGGTCTCGGGTCGTGGAATTAATAGGATGCGCGATATCCCTGTACTCTCCATCGCTGGCCTTGCGGCTGGGCATTGCGATAAACAATCCCTTTTCGCCCTCAATGACCTTGATGTCGTGTACGACAAACTCCTCATCAATGGTGATAGACACCACCGCTTTCATCTTACCTTCTTTTGCGACTTTTCTGACGCGGACGTCTGTGATATTCATATTGTATTGCCCCCTTAACACCTTTCTCTTGTCATGACGGACCTAGCCGTCTCCTTCCGCCAGGCGCGCTCGCCGCGCTCCTGCGTCAGATTGCATACCGCTCATTCTTCTCCACCACGACCTTGATGCCATCTTCTCCGCAGTAGTAGGAGTTTGCGCGGATGGTGTCCCGGCTCTCCACAATACAGTTCTCGATATGCGTATTGTCTCCCAAATATACCTCGTTGAGGATAATGGAATTCTTAATGACACAGTTATTGCCCACGTACACCTTCTTGAAGAGAATGGAATTCTCAACTTGTCCATTGATGATGCAGCCGCTGGAAATCAGGCTGTTCTTCACCTGACTTCCGGGATTATATTTTGCCGGCGGATTATCATCAATCTTGGAGTAAACCTCCGGGTACTGCTTGAAGAAGTAGTCCCGAACCTCAGACTTGAGGAAATCCATGTTGGTCTTGTAATAGGACTCCACGGTGGAGATATTGCTCCAGTAGGTGTCAATCTTGTATCCATAGATTCTCTTCAGATTCTTATAGCGAATCAGGATATCCTTTACGAAGTCGTAGCGATCCTCCTGGGCGCAGCGCTCAATCATCTCGATGAGCTGGCGGCGGCGGATCACATAGATACCGGTGGAGATGGTGTTTGCGGTGGAGGCCATGGGCTTCTCCTCAAACTCCTCAATCCGGTAATCCTCATTCATGCGCAGAACGCCGAATCTGGTCACATCCTCTTCCTTGGCATCGGTGCATACCACAGTCACATCCGCTCTCTTGGCAATGTGATACTCTAAGACCTTATTGTAGTCCAGCTTGTAGATGCCGTCGCCGGAGGCGATCACCACATAGGGCTCATGGCTCTGCTTCAAGAAATCCAGGTTCTGGTAAATGGCGTCCGCAGTTCCGCGGTACCAGTAGTTATTCTCCCTGGTCTGGGTGGGGTTGAATACAAACAGACCTCCCTGCTTTCTTCCGAAATCCCACCACTTGGAGGAGCTCAGATGCTCATTCAGAGAACGGGCATTGTACTGAGTCAGCACAGCCACCTTCTGAATATGGGAATTGGACATATTGCTCAGCGCAAAGTCAATACTCCGGTAGCTGCCTGCCACAGGCATTGCAGCGATTGCTCTCTTATTTGATAATTCTTTCATCCGGTGATTGTTACCACCTGCCAAAATAATTCCTAATGCTCTCATGCCTATTCACCGTCCTTCACTATAGCTCCTCCGCTTACCAGCTCGCCGTTCGGATAATCCTCCAGAGTGGTCTCGCCGGAAATCGCGGTATTTTTACCAATCTTGACACCGTCGGGGATCACTGCCCGCTCGCCGATGGTGGCGATGCCAAAACTGTAAACTGCGGGCTTCAGCACGTTGGGGGCTTCCTCGCCCACACCAATCTGTACATTGTCGCCCACCTGGACATGCTCGGCAATAATGGCCTTGTCAATCACCGCATTCTTGCCGATCACCGTATGCTTCATAATGATGGAATCCCGGATCACAGCGCCCTCCTGGATGGTGACATCAGCACCGATCACAGAGTTGTAAACCTCACCGTAGATCTCTGCACCCTCACTGATCAGGCTGCGCTCCACCACGGCATCGCTGGAAATATACTGAGGACGGATCACATCGCCCTTAGTATAAATCTTCCAGAACTCCTCATACAGGTTAAACTCAGGAATAATGTCGATCAGCTCCATATTGGCCTCCCAATAAGAGCCTAATGTTCCTACATCCTTCCAGTATCCGTTAAACTCGTAAGCGAACAGACGCTTTTCATTGTCACGGCAGTAGGGAAGGATATGCTTTCCGAAGTCACAGCCCGGCTGATCTTTCAGCTTAATCAGAGCCTCCCTCAGTACGGGCCAGCTGAAAATATAGATACCCATGCTGGCCAGGTTGCTCCGGGGATGCTCCGGTTTCTCCTCGAACTCCGTAATCTTGCCGGAGCCGTCGGTAATCATAATTCCGAAACGGCTGGCCTCCTCCATGGGAACAGGCATGCAGGCAATGGTCACATCCGCCTTATTGGCCTTGTGGTAATCCAGCATCACCTCATAATCCATCTTATAAATATGGTCGCCGGACAAGATCAGAACGTACTCAGGATTGTAAGTCTCCATATAAGCCAGGTTCTGATAGATGGCGTTAGCAGTTCCTGTATACCACTCACTGCTTTCGCTCTTTTCATAGGGAGACAGTATGGTAACTCCTCCCACGTTCCGGTCCAAATCCCAAGGAAT
The DNA here is from genome assembly GCA_018711815.1 of Candidatus Egerieimonas intestinavium. Classification (GTDB taxonomy): domain Bacteria; phylum Bacillota; class Clostridia; order Lachnospirales; family Lachnospiraceae; genus Egerieimonas; species Egerieimonas intestinavium. The sequence goes on along the minus strand of DVHU01000023.1, from coordinate 30,739 downwards.
ACCAATTCCAATATGGGTATTCAGCCGCAGCGGCTGGTACTGAGTCAATACACCTACAGTATCCACGCCGGAATTAATACAGTTACTAAGCGGGAAGTCGATAATACGATATTTTCCACCGAAGGATACCGCCGGTTTGGCCACCTTTTCAGTCAAAACACCTAGTCTGCTGCCCTGTCCACCCGCAAGCAGCATTGCAATCATCTCTTTCTTGATCATGCAACCACCTCTTGTCATATATGATTAAAAATTATATCATATTTTTTTCTATTAGTGAACATCTTTTACATATTTTTGTAGATTTTTTCATACATTTTATTACTTTTGCCGTTTCCTTTTTCCAGGATTTTCGCGTTTATTTACTTTTTCGACACTTTTCCCGTATGTCACAGTTTGCAAATGTAGAAAATATACAACTTGCACAAATTCTCATTTTTATGTGAACTGAATCAAGGCATTACTGCCAGTATTTTCCATCCAAGGAAATGCCCGGCCAAAGTAGGGCTTTTCATTTGCCCCCCGACAGAGTATAATATTTACAACATAAAAAAGTTATTTCTATATATAAAGGAGCAGTCATGTATCAGATAGATTTTCAAAATCCTGTTTTTGTACACTTTATCGGCATCGGCGGAATCAGCATGAGCGGCCTGGCAGAGATTCTTCTCCAGAAGGGCTTTCGGGTCTCCGGCTCTGACGCCAAGGCCAGCTCGCTGACCAGCCGCCTGGAATCCCTGGGGGCAGAGTTTTTCTGCGGCCAGCGCGCCTCTAATATTCAGGAGGGTGTTCAGCTGGTGGTCTACACCGCTGCCATCCATCCGGACAACCCGGAGTTTGCCGCCGCCGTTGAAAAAGGGATTCCCATGCTCACCAGAGCGGAGCTGCTGGGACAGATCATGAAAAATTACGAGGTTCCCATCGCCGTAGCCGGAACCCACGGAAAGACCACCACCACCTCCATGTGCTCCCACGTGCTGCTGGAGGGGGACTGTGATCCCACCATCTCGGTGGGCGGCATCCTCCCCGCCATCCACGGAAATATCCGCACCGGTCACTCGGGCACCTTCATCACCGAGGCCTGCGAGTACACCAACAGCTTTTTAAGCTTCTTCCCGAAGATCAGCCTGATCCTCAACATGGACGCGGATCACCTGGATTTCTTCAAGGATATCGACGACATCCGCCAATCCTTCCGAAAATTCGCCCAGCTGCTGCCGGAGGACGGCACCCTGATCATCAACGCGGACACCCCCGAGTATCGGCAGGTGACGGAGGGGCTCGTCTGTCAGGTGATTACCTACGGACTGGAACAGCCGGCGGACTATCGGGCCGAGAATATCGTCTACGACGGGCTGGCTCATCCCACCTTCGACTGCTATTATAAGGAAGAAAAGCTGGCAACCTTCTCCCTGAAGGTGCCGGGACTGCACAATGTATCCAACGCCCTGGCCACCATCGCCATGGCCCGCTGCCTGGGGCTGTCTCTGGAGGCTATCCAGAAGGGGCTTACCGCCTTCACCGGCACCGACCGCCGCTTCCAGTATAAGGGAGAGGCGGCAGGTGTTACCATCCTGGACGACTACGCCCATCACCCCACAGAGATCCGGGCCACCTTGACCGCCGCTGCCAAGGTTCCCCACAAGACGGTCTGGTGCGTGTTCCAGCCCCACACCTACACCCGAACCAAGGCCCTCCTGCCGGAATTTGCCCAGGCTCTTTCCCTGGCAGACAAGGTTGTGCTGGCGGATATCTACGCGGCCCGGGAGACGGACACCCTGGGTATTTCCTCCAGAGATCTGCAGAAGGCCATCCAGGATTTGGGGAAGGACTGCTACTATTTCCCCACCTTCGATGAAATCGAAAACTTTTTATTGGAAAATTGTGTCCACGGCGATCTGTTGATAACTATGGGCGCCGGAGACGTTGTAAATATTGGAGAAAAGCTGCTCGGTAAATAGTTATCCACATTATCCACAGGTTTATGCACATTTTTGTGTGTATGGGCCTGTGGATTTTTTGTGCACAACAACGTTTACATAATCTTTCTTCCATAAATACCCATATCTCCTGGAAATTCCCCTTTTTTCGACAGCGCCAGTTACAAATAATATAATTGTCCCCATATCTGTCCACACTATCCACATTTTCCACCGTGTGGGAAAAACGGGCATTTTCCGGGGCTTCCCGAAAAATCGCCTATTCTCTTTCCAAATAATCTGTGCTATACTGTACGCAAACAGGATAGTAAGGGATCGTGTCACTTTATGTCTAATTTGCGATTACACAGTCGAACTGCGGAGGGCTGCACCCTCCTTTCTAATATTTTCATTGACCGCTACATGCCCAGGGCCAACGGAGAATTTGTCAAGGTTTACCTTTACCTGCTGCGCTACCTCCCGGTTCCCGAGCATGCCTTTGGGCTGTCTGACATTGCGGACGCCTTTGACTGCACAGAGACGGACGTACTCCGGGCTCTGCGCTACTGGGAGAAGGCGGGACTTCTGAAGCTCTCTTTCGGCGCAGGCAACCAGCTGGAAGAGATTTCTTTCTGTCCCCCGCAGGAAGAAGCAGCAAGTTCACAGGCGGCAGCAGTCTCCACCGCTTCCCCGGCCCGGGAACCCCGGGAGGATAAGGCCGTCCTCCCAACTCACCCCCAGGAGAAAGCAGCGCCGCCGGCTCCTCTGACTCCGGACAAGGTCAAGTCCCTGAGAGAGCGGGAGGAGATCGCCCAGCTGCTCTTCATCGCAGAGCAGTATCTGGGGAAAACCCTATCCTCCACGGAGGTTCAGCGGCTTCTCTACTTCTATGACAGCCTGGGCTTCGGCGCCGACCTGATCGAGTATCTGATCGAGTACTGTGTCTCCCACGGCCACAGGAGCATCCGCTATATCGAGAAGGTGGCCCTTAGCTGGCACAGCAGCGGCATCACCACCGTGGCCATGGCCAAGGAGGAGTCCAGCGCCTACAAAAAGACCTATTTCCAGATTCTCAAGGCCCTGGGCGTCTCCAACCGCAATCCGGTTCCCAGCGAAATCCAGTCCATGGACCGCTGGCTGGGGGAGTACGGCTTCGACCTGGAGCTGGTGCTGGAAGCCTGTGCCCGGACAGTGAAGGCCACCGGAAAGCCCAGCTTCCAGTACACTGACGGCATCTTAAGCAGCTGGAAGAAAAAGGGCGTCCGGACCATGACGGATGTGCAGGCTCTGGACCTGGAGCACCTGCAGAACCAGGAACGCCAGGCGGCCCGCCGGGCCAAACCTCAGGCCCCCAACCGGTTCAACAATTTTACTCAGCGTGACTATAACTACAGCGAGCTGGAAAAGCAGCTGCTGAAGCAGTAAGGAGGCCCCTGTGGCACTGAAAAATTCCCAGTACGACGCGATTATGCGGGATTACAACAGAAAACAGCTGGCTCATCGGCGAATCCTTGAGGCCCATCGGCAGGAGATCCGGGAGCGGCTCCCTCAGATGGCAGAGATCGACCGGCAGGTGGCATCCTTAAGCCTCACCAAGGCCCGGGCCATCCTGAATCACCAGCCGGACGATCTGGATCTGGCCCAGGAGATCGGCAAACTTTCCCACCGGAGAAAGGAGCTGCTGCGGGAGGCCGGATACCCGGAGGATTATCTGGAACTCTCCTACGACTGCCCCCTGTGCAAGGATACCGGGTATATCGGAAATGAAAAATGCACCTGCTTTAAGCGGGCGGTCATCGATCTTCTGTATACCCAGTCCAACCTTCGGGGCATCCTAAAGACAGAGAATTTTGACCATTTTTCCCTGGATTACTACTCAGATAAGATCAAGAGCCCGGCCACCGGCCTCACCGCCCGGGAGATGGCCATGGCAGCTGTGCGTACAGCCCGCAGCTTTGTCTCTTCCTTTGACAACAGCCACGCTAACCTGTTTCTCTACGGGGATACCGGGGTGGGGAAGACCTTCCTCTCCCACTGTATCGCTAAGGAGCTCATAGACAGCGCCCACAGCGTCATCTATTTTTCCGCCTTTGATCTCTTCGATCAGCTGGCCAAGAGCGCCTTCTCCCGTCAGGACACTCAGGAATCCTCCATGCTGGAGGAATACCTCTACGACTGCGATCTGCTGATCATCGACGACCTGGGCACGGAGCTGACTAACGCCTTTGTCTCCTCCCAGCTGTTTCTGTGCATCAATGAGCGGCTTACCCGCAGAAAATCCACATTGATTTCTACCAACCTGTCCCTGGAGCAGTTCTCCGATACCTACTCGGAGCGGGTATTTTCCCGGATTTCCAGCAGCTATACCATGTTGAAACTTATTGGAAACGATATTCGTATACAGAAAAAACTATTAGGAGGAGCTTGACAAGATGAGTCAAAATGATGTGAAAGACCTGAACACGATTCCTTACGGCCGGCTGGGCATTATCGCCATGGACAGCTGCGCCGCCCTGGGAAAGAAGGTGGACAAATTCCTCACCCAGTGGCGCAGGGAGCGGGAACTGGAACACAAAGGCACTCTGTTTTTCGACGGATATGAGCGGGACAGCTACCTGATCGGCTGCAAAACTCCCCGGTTCGGCTCCGGGGAAGCTAAGGGCAGTATCCAGGAATCTGTCCGGGGAGACGACATCTATATCCTGGTGGATGTCTGCAACTACAGCCTGACCTACTCCCTCTTCGGACACACCAACCACATGTCCCCGGACGACCATTTTCAGGATTTGAAGCGGGTGATCGCTGCCATCGGCGGAAAGGCCCGCAGAATCAACGTCATTATGCCCTTCCTCTATGAGAGCCGCCAGCACCGCCGCATGGGCCGGGAATCCCTGGACTGCGCCCTGGCTCTCCAGGAGCTGGTGAAGATGGGTGTGGAAAATATCATCACCTTTGACGCCCACGACCCCAGGATCCAGAACGCCATTCCCCTGCACGGCTTCGAGACCGTTCAGCCGGCCTACCAGTTTATCAAGGGCCTGCTGCGCAATGAGCCTGATCTGCAGGTGGACAGCGATCACCTAATGGTCATCAGCCCGGACGAGGGAGGCATGAGCCGCGCCATCTATATCGCCAACAACCTGGGCGTAGATATGGGTATGTTCTACAAGCGCCGGGATTACTCCACCATCGTGAACGGACGCAATCCCATCGTGGCCCACGAGTTCCTGGGCTCCGACGTCACCGGAAAGGACATGATCATCATCGACGATATGATCTCCTCCGGGGACAGCATGATCGAGGTGGCCCAGCTGCTGAAGGAGCGCAAGGCCGGAAAGATTTTCCTCTGCTCCACCTTCGGTCTCTTCACCAACGGTCTGGAGAAATTTGACTGGGCCTACGAGCAGGGCATCATCGACCGTCTTCTGACCACCAACCTGGTGTACCAGACTCCGGAGCTGCTGCAGCGCCCCTACTATATCACCTGCGATCTGAGCAAGTATATCGCTCTGCTGATTGACACCCTGAACCATGACACCTCCATCAGCCACCTGCTGAACCCCGCGGAGCGGATCCAGAAGGTGCTGAAGAAACATCAGAATCACGAGAAATTCTAAGGCAGTTTCCCGCATTTGCAAAAACAGCACACAGCATTTTCCAATACTCCTTCCAGTGCGGACTTCGGTGAGTCCTGCGCCGGAGGGAGTATTTGTTTTCAGAGCTAAGAAGGAGGATCTCCCATGCGCCAACTGATAAAATTCAAAGCAAAAAAATCCAAGGACAATGCCACGCAAATCAGCAGAAATATTTCTATTATTTTTAATCTGGGGGAGCGGCTTTTGACCAGCCTTGAAGGGAAATCTTATCTCCTCGGGAATACGGACATACTGATTATAAATCCGGGAAGCAGTTATCAAGTTTTATCCGACCACCCGCTGTATGTCTGCTTTGAAATCGACAGCTTCCAATGCAGCGCCTGTTTTCCCCACCAGAAATATTATTTTCAGGGAAACTCCTCTGCGGAGTATAACGATAACTATCTTTTGCTGCGGAAAATACTCTCTGAAATACTGACCGTATCCTACGAAAGAAAAGAATACATGGCCGCAGAGTTAAACAGAATCTACTACGAGCTGCTCATCTTTCTGGTGAATAATTTTGCTGTTCTGGATATGCGCAAGGAAACCAGCCCGGCGGAACGACTGGCAGAGTATATCGAAGCTCATTATCTGGAATCTCTGACCCTCAGCCAAATCAGCGGGGATTTCCATATGACTCCTCAATACTTTTCCAAGTATTTCAAAAAACATATGGGGCAGACCTATTACAAATATCTCCGCAGCATCCGAATGAATCACGCAGTGGAAGAATTGCTGTCCACAGATAACACGCTCCTCCAGGTTGCTCTCAACAATGGATTCCCCAACGCAGATTCCTTTTCCTCCTGCTTCGGGCAAGTCTACCATATGACTCCCCTGGAATACCGGCGTCAGGAAACGCTTAAACGCTCCGAATCCCCCGAGGGCAGAGGCGAAGCGCTAAATGAGGCCATTAAGCAGCTGGGCATCCGTCAGGACTCTCCCTCTCCCAATCAGCACTCCATGTATGTTGACGCCTCCTGTTCCAGGATGTATACGCCTTACTGGAAAGAGCTGATTCATGTGGGAGATTCCCGCGCACTCAATGACGGTGAGGTTCTCAGCCAGCTGAAAGAGCTGCAGGACGCTTTTCACTATAACTATATCCGAATTCAATTAGACGACAGCGGCTATCGGCCAGGGCAGAGCTATTCTTTTTATCAGGAAGAGCGCAAGCTGGATTACCTGCTGAATATCGGCTTCCATATTTGGTTTTACATCGACTTCAGGATTGTAGAGCAGCAGCGGCTGGAAAGTTATCTGGACCACCTTCTCTCTTACTTTTCCAACCGCTATAGTATCGAAAATATCCGCAGCTGGCGATTTGAGCTTGTATATAACACCAAATTTGACCCAGAAAAATTCCGGGCCTATTGGGCCTGCCGCCAGATGCTGGAGCTGCTGCTGAAAAAATATGGATGTTCAAACGCCCTCCTGGGCGCCGCCCTATCTCTGGGCAATGGGGATGGATTGGGAAGCTTTCTTAAATGTCTGAAGGCGCAGAATATCCGCATCTCCTCCCTGACTCTCCAGTCAGAGCCCTACACCATTGTGGACACTGCAGAGAGTATCCAGATCAAACGCGCCACCGACAGCAGCTATATCCGCAACAAAATTCTGACTTTCCGGCAGGCCTTCTCTTACTTTCAGGAAAACATCAGGAATATCTACATCATAAATTGGTCAGACAGCCTCCTGCAAACCAGTCCCCTGAACGATTCCTGCTACAAGGGCGCCAGCTCGCTGAAAAATCTCATCGACTGTTTTGGGGAAGTCCAGGCTCTGGCGCTGAATAAACCGCTAGACATCTTATATACCTCCGACCTGCAAAGAGGCGTTCTTTTCGGCGGGGCAGGCCTGCTCTCCAAGCACAGAATTAAAAAGCCCATATACTATGCCTATGAATTCTTAAACCGCGCCGGCTCCAGATACCTGGCCAAGGACTCCCACTCCATTATCTTTTCCAACGGGAACTCCAACTACCAGATTATCTGCCATAACTGCAAGCGCCTGAACTACAAATATTATCTGTCCGAGGAGCATTTGGATGGCAGAAATCTTGACCAGTATTTTGAAGAGATGGAGGATTTGACCCTCTCCTACCAATTAACTCACATAAAAAACGGAAAGTATATTATCAAATATCGCATGATCACTGCCGATGGAGGCAGCGTTCAGGATCGACTCTGGGAAATGGCAGAAAATGAGGCGGTCTATATCCATCCCCATGAACTGGAATATCTGCGGCAGATATGCGTCCCGCAAATCCGTCTTTGCCAACAGGAGGTAACCGGTCAGATAATGAATTTGCAGCTGACGCTTCCGGCAAATGCTTTTGCCTACATTCACATTATTTATGAGTATTGAGATTAATTATTTTTAAAATTTTTGTCTTTTTGTCTTATTAAATTTTTGTCCTTCATTCAAATAGCAATTTTAGCCCAAAAAATCGACACTAATTCAAAGGAAACCTTTGAGCATAAAGGCTATAATTGCCTTAAAACAAAGGACGAATGGAGGTTCATCATGAGTTATGAAAAAATAGCACAGGCTATCATCCAAAATGTGGGCGGGAAAGAAAATATCCAGTCGGCAACCCACTGTGTGACACGGCTTCGGCTCATTGTCAAGAATCCCGATCTGGTTTCCCTGGAGGAGATCAAAAAAATTGACGGCGTCATCAACTGCGTGGTCTCCAGCGGCCAGTATCAGGTGGTGCTGGGCCAGGCAGTGACAGATGTCTATAAGGCTGCCCTGCCTCTTCTGGGCGGGGAGGCCGCCGGCACACCGACCGTTTCTCCGGAAGCTCCCAAGGTCAAAAAATCCCTCCCTGGATTGGCAAAGCAGGCTCTGGATACGCTGATTAGCTGCTTCGTTCCGGCCATTCCTGCTATTGCCGGTTCCGGTATGATTAAGGTGCTCGTGGTGCTCTTAAGCAGCGCCGGACTGATCGCGGCAGATTCTTCCACTTATACCATTCTGAATACCATAGGGGACGGTATCTTCTATTTCCTGCCCTTTATTGTGGCATACAACGCCGCCAAAAAGATGGGAGCGGACCTGTTCCTGTCCCTTGCCCTGGCAGCCATCGTGATGCACCCTAATCTGGCAGCTTTAGGTGAAGCCGGAAGTACCGTCAGCTTTTTGGGCATCGGTATGCGAATTATGGATTACAGCGCCCAGGCTCTTCCCATGATCTTTGGCGTCTGGCTGCTGAAATATGTGGATAAGCTGGCTGATAAGGTTAGTCCTAAAATTGTGAAGGTATTTCTTCGCCCCATGCTCGACCTGCTGATTGTCGCCCCTGTGGTGCTGATTATCATCGGTCCCGCCGCGGGTGTGCTCAGTGACGGTTTTATGGTTCTGTGCTCCTACATGCAGACCTGGGGATGGCTGGCCGTAGGAATTAATGCCCTTTTGTTCCCGCTGATGGTTCTCACAGGAACTCACAACGCTACTATTCCCCTTATCGTTCAGCTTTTTGCTCAGCAGGGCTTTGATCCCATCTTCCTGGTCTGCGGTCTGGCCGCCAATATGGCCGAAGCGGGGGCAGCCTGCGCCGTGGCAGTAAAAACCAAAAATAAAACTTTGCGGTCCACTGGGTTTTCCGCCACCTTCTCCGCTCTTCTGGGAATTACGGAGCCGGCCCTCTACGGTGTAAACCTTCCCATGAAACGCCCGTTTATCTCTATGCTGATCGGCGCTTTCCTGGGCGGATGCTACTGCGGCCTAATTGGAATTGTGGCTCCCTCCTTTGTGACCCCCAGCGTACTTACGGCCGCCCTCTTTGTTCCCTCCGGGGTTAATTTCCTCCTGGGCATATCCACAGTTCCCGTATGCTTTATTATCACCTTTGTGATAGCATACCTGGTAGGCTTCAAAGATACGGCCCCAAATGCGTAACCTTTTTACAGTAGATCTAAACCGATGAATATAAGGAGCAGCTATGTTTGACAAAAATTTTTTATGGGGCGCCTCCACCGCCGCTAATCAGGTGGAAGGCGGATGGAACGAGGGCGGAAAAGGAGTCAGCGTCATTGATGTTTTAGCCCAGGGAGAAAACCAGCGGATGGAAACCGACGGTGTTATCCCCGGCAAATATTACAGCTCACATAAGGCTGTAGATTTTTACCATCATTATAAAGAAGATATTGCTCTGTTCGCAGAAATGGGTCTTAAGGCCTTCCGCCTGTCTATAGCCTGGACCCGCATTTTCCCCACTGGCACAGAGCACTCCCCCAACGAGGCCGGTCTGGCTTACTACGACCAGCTCATTGACGAGCTAAAAAAATATCACATAGAGCCCGTGGTCACCATTTCCCACTACGAGCCTCCCTTTGCCCTTTCCAAACAGGGCGGCTGGGCCAACCGTCAAATGATCGAGTACTATCTGAATTTTTGCCGGGTTCTGTTTGAGCGTTACAAGGGAAAAGTAAAGTATTGGATTACCTTCAACGAAATCAACTGCCTGATGGTTCCCTTCGGAATTATGACCGCTGGCGGCATATTCTCCAAAATTGAGGATCCACAGAATACGGAACAGCTGCGTTTCCAGGCGCTTCATCATCAGTTTGTGGCTAGTGCCCGGGCTGTGGCTCTGGCTCACCAGATAGATCCTTCCTATCAGTTGGGCTGTATGATCGCTTCTATGCTCAGCTATCCGTTGACCTGCAATCCACAGGATGTATTTCTGGCCCTTCAGCACAGCCAGATGAAAAATAACTTTTGTCCTGACGTTATGGTCCGGGGCCGATACCCGGGATATTCCCGGAGGTATTTCCAGGAGCATGAAATAACTATAGCTATGGAGCCCGGCGACGAAGAAATCCTTAAAAAGGGCACGGTGGATTTTCTCTCCTTCAGTTACTATATGAGCAGCTGCATCGGCATCAATCCGGAGGCTGAACAGGTGGAGGGAAATTTAATCTCCGGGCTGAAAAATCCCTATCTACAGGCCAGCGAGTACGGATGGCAGATCGATTCTCTAGGACTGCGCTATATCTTAAACAGCTTCTTCGACCGGTATCAGGTACCCCTGATGATTGTAGAAAATGGCCTGGGCGCCCGGGATACATTGGAAAACGGTCAAGTACATGATGCCTACCGGATCGCGTATCTGCGGGAGCATATAAAATCCCTGGAGGAGGCTCTGGCGGACGGCGTTGAGGTCATCGGCTATCTCCCCTGGAGCGCCATTGATCTGATGGCTTTGTCCACCGGAAATATAGAAAAGCGTTATGGCTTTGTCTACGTGGATGTGGATAACCAAGGAAACGGCAGCTTTCAGCGCATAAAAAAAGATTCCTTCTATTGGTATCAGAAGGTAATCCATTCAAACGGAGCGCAGAAATAGAAAACGGGCAGCTCAAAGCACGCGTATCCGGCGTACTTATCCAGCTTGTGCGAATATGCCGAGCACCGCCTGGAGACCCTAGGCTCCAGGTGAGCGCAGGCTGAGCACAGATGGATAAATGCGCCGGATACGCCGTCCTTCAAGCTTCCTCTTTCTCTATTTCACGTATGCCTTTACAATCTCCGCAATGTACACCGCGTGATAGTCCTTCTGAGGATACCATTTGCTGTCGTCCTCGGGATTTAACATATTCTCCGGCTTCAGCCAGTCTGCGTAGCATTTCCGGCACACCAGCACCACCTCCGCCTCCTCAAAGGCTGCGGTTCCATCCAACTCCAATGGATGGAGACCGGATTTGGCTATCTTATTCTCGTCCCGGCCGGAAACGCTTCCCAGGTACCCCAGCTCCTTTCTATAGCCGCTTCCCAGCACAGAAATGGTGAAGAGCTCCCCTGCGTCCACAAACTCCTTGGTATACCGCTGGGGACGGATGTACACAGTCACCACATTTTTGCCCCAGAGCACGCCCACACCGCCCCAGGAGGCAGTCATGGTATTCATCTCTCCGTCTTTGAGGGCGCTGATCAACATCCACTCATCCCCGATCATAGAGAAGGGATTTCTCTGTAATTCCTTTACATTTATTTCTCTCATCACAAACTCTCCTTCTATTTTAAAAATTTAGACTTCCCAGCTTTGCCGGCAATTTCAAGAAATTTTCCGGCGCATATACAGGCGCAGAACCCAGGCAAACCAAGTCACCAGCACAATACCCTTGGCGATACTGGTTATGGTTAAGCTCCACCAAATACCGTCCAGTCCCAGGACTGTGGCGGACAGCAGTATGGCCAGGGGGATTCTGGCGCTGGTGAGCACGATGCTTTCCACCGTGGGCGGAATGGTTCTCCCCATCCCCTGAAAGGCCCCGCTGGTGGTGATCTCCAGACACATGAGGATCTGGGAATAGCCTATGATTCTCAGATAGCTGACGCCCATGGGGATCACGTCCTTCTCCGTGATGAAGATCCGAAAGATGGGCTCCGGAAATACCACCAACAGCAGGGTAGTGAAAATACTCCAGACAATGGTCAGCTTCACCGCCGCCCGGTAGCCGCTTCTGACCCTCTCCCGGTTATCAGCCCCGTAATTCTGGGCAGTGAAGGCGTTGATGGCCGAGGAGAAGCCCTCCGCCGCCATCCAGGAGATGGACTCCACCTGGCTTCCCACCTTCTGGGCCGCTATGGCCGCCTCTCCCCATCCGGAAATCACCCGGGCGATTCCCATGGAGATAAAGGTAAAGATCATCTGTTGAACCGCCACAGGCGTTCCGATCTTGGTGATCTCCCGGATAAGAGTCCGGTCCGTTTTCCCGGCCAGATGCAGGTGCCGGAAGATCACTTCATCCTTCCAGGCAATTACCAAAAATACCAGAAACACAATCACCTGAGCAAAGAGCGTGGCCAGGGCCGCTCCCACCACCTCCAGCCGGGGGAAGGGTCCTATGCCGAAGATCAGCATGGGATCAAGAAAAAGGTTGATTACCATCCCCACCAGGGTGGCCCGGAAGGTGGCCACGGTATTTCCCATGGCTGTCATGATACCGGTCATCACCAGATTAATAAAGGAAAAAATAATCCCTCCCCCGGTGATAATCAGATACCAGCGGGCATCCCGGATCACTGCGGAATCCGTCAGATGAAAAAATCCGATCAGCGGCCCGGAAAATGCCGCACAGATCAGTCCATAGAGGAGGCCCAGCCCAATACCGATCTGCATGGCCCCCCGGGCATAATTCCTGGCTTCCTGAACCTCACCGGCTCCCAGACACTGCCCCACCCGGATCTGACCGCCCATCCGGGGAAAGGCCGCCAGCCCCCGGGAGAGCCACAGATACATGCCGGCCACTCCCACGGCAGCCACCGCGTTGCTGGAGAGCCTGCCCACCCAGATCATATCCGTCAGGTTGTAAGCCATCTGGATCAGCGAGGTTCCCATGATTGGCAGGGATAGCTTCATCAGCGCTCCGGTGATCGGCCCCTGCAGCAGCTCCACTCTGTGCGTTCTCTCCATCTCCTGATCCTCTTCCCAGTCCCGCTCTTCTAAGCCTTAAGACCTTTTCTTTCTCTTCTTTATTTTAATCCTCATCGGTCAGTTCATCGTAGTATTGGTTAGCCGGCCCCCGGGAACTGCCGTACATGTCTCTTCCCACAATTCCCTTGGCTTCCTTCTCCTGCTCAATCATCTCGCTGAGCATGTCTTTCACCTGCTGGCTATTCTTAATGTTGCGCAGCACCAGCACCGCGTCGGAGGCATCCCGGGTGCGCATGATAATAGTCCCTGTACCGCAGATCCTGTTTAAAAGCGTCCGCTCCAGGGAAATGTCCAGTATCCGATAGATCAAACACTCATGCTCCTGCTGGCGGATGAGCCCATGCCGACAGTAAATCCTCCCGTTGGCAATCCGGTATCTGTCAAAAGAAATCCCAAACCATAAAATGTGTTTTCTATCTTCCCAAATTACTTCTTGAGCCATAATCTTCCCTCCTATTTTGTTCATTGTATCACCTTTTAGGGAGGGCGGCAATCACCTGGTGTTAAATAGCCCCCTTAATTGTCCGCCGCAGTGCGCTCCTGCCCGGAGGGTTTTCCTTCTCCAGGAAATTCTTCTGAATTTCCTGGAGAAGGAAAACGAGGCTATTGCAATTAACGAATATTTCACATATTTATGCAGTTTGTACGAATTCATGATTATTGAATTTATTCAATAATATGCCGAGCACATCCTGGAGACTAAAGGCTCCAGGTGAGCGCAGGCTGAATACAAATGCATAAATATACGAGAATATCGAATAATGCAACAGCCTCGATAATCTTTTCCTATTTTTCTGTAAAGGCTCACCGCCGAGCCAGCTCTCACAGAGAAACTATTGTACTGATGATTCCCAGCAGGGAAAAGGCCAGAAAAGCGATTCCACCAATCAGTATACCAATCCGCGGTCCCCGCTCCAGGATACACTTCCTGGCGTTATCCCAGTACAAGGTTTTTTCGGTACCCACTTTGTAGGCGGAGGCGGTGCTGGCGTTGTAATGACTCCGCATGGTCCGCTCCTGCCCCTTCCACTCATATTTCAGAATGGGATAGTAGGCAATGCTGGGCTGAGAAAATTTCTTTTTCTGTCCCCGCTGATATTTCAGTACATCCACGATGGTGGCCTTGATGGGAGTGGTGTCCCTGCGCTTGTCGCTGACGTAGCGCCACACCATGGCTGCTCCCACCAGAACCATAATGGCCACCAGCATCACCGATATGGCCGTCTGACCGTAGCGCAGCTGAACCACCGGAATGGAGGCGATAATAATTCCCGCCAGGATGACCACCCAGGGCCCAAATACGGGAGCGTTGCCCACATCGTGAATCTTCCACTTCTCCTTGGACAGCGGCTCGCTGACCAGAAGAACCTTCTCGCCCTCCTGGTGTTCAATGACGCTGCGGATGGTGCACTGGCTCTTGTGGCCGCCCTCGGAAAATTCCACCCGAACCTCGTAATAATTCTGGATCAGATATCCGTCCTTATCCTTCTTCTGAATGTGCTTGCTGCGAAGGATTACTCCCTCCCGCACATTCCCGGCCCGCTTAATCCGAAGCTGGTTTCTCAGGGCTGTGGTTCCCATGACGAAAATCACCACTCCAATAACTACCACAAAAATATTTTCTAACGTCAGTCCCTCAAACATCTCACAGCATCCTCATTTCACACGTATTAGGCTTTACAGATTCTCCTTGAAGAAGGTCTCCATTGCTGCGCAAGCCTCATCCTCGTCAGCGCCGTCAACGGTGACGGTAACCTCTGCACCCTTCTTTACTCCCAGGCTCATAATCATCATCAGCTGAGTAGCGGAAACGGTTTTGCTCTCTTTGGTGATGGTGATTTTGCTCTGGAATTTCTTAGCCTCTTTTGCCAGCATTCCGGCAGGTCTCGCATGCAGTCCCAGTTCATCGTTGATTACGTAGTTGAAAGATTTCATAGCGTGTTCTCCTTTTACAATATAATTTTTTCTCCGAAACGGATCACATCCCCCTGAATGCAGTCGCTAAAGGAAGTAATTACCGGATATGCCGCCGCTTCTTCCTCTGTGGGGTTCTTGTGATACCACACTCCCACAAAGCCGTATCTGGAAGAGCCGATAACGTCCTTCTTCAGGCTGTCCCCCACAAAGATACACTCCTTGGGATCGCCGCCCGCCTTCTGGGCGCAGAGCCTGTAGAACCGCTCCGAGGGCTTCTCCGCTCCGGCTTCCTCGCTGGTAACTATCCAGTCCACATAGGGGGCCAATCCCAGCTTTTCCAGCTTCTGATACTGGATGTAGGCGGTCATGTCCGTCCCTATGCCAATGCCGATGCCCTTAGCCTTCAGAGCCAGGAAGAGCTCCCGGACTCCCTCCTCCGGCTGGGATACTCCGATGAGGTTATCCCAGTACCTATGATACATCATTTTCGCGTGAGGATAAAGTGGTTTCTTCAAAATTTCCAAAATGCACTGTATGCGGATCAGCCGATTGTGCGTGGCGGCGCAGTCGCAGCCGATCCTCTCCTTCATCACCGTTACCGCCTGCCGGAAAGCCTGATGAAATTCCTCCGGGCTTACCTTCAGCGCGTGAACCGCGTAATCCTCCAGCGCCTCCATCCCAGCCTGATTTCCTATGTCGTAGCTGTAGAGGGTGTTGTCAATATCGAAAAATACCGCTCTCATCTTCTTACGCTCTCCTTAGTATTTACTGATTTCCCTGGCCGTAGTACGCATTTGCCCCGTGCTTCCGGTAATAATGCTTATCCTGCAGCTCCTGGGGCGCAGGCTGCGCCTGGGGGTTGATCATCTCACAGCGGGCGGCCATCTTGGCCACCTCCTCCAGCACAACGGCGTTGTGCACCGCCTCGTGGGCGTCCTTGCCCCAGGCGAAGGGACCGTGGTTCTTGCACAGGCAGGCGGGGACAGCCATATACTCCTTGTCCTTGAAGTAGTCCACAATCAGAAGTCCCGTGTTCTTCTCGTAGGCTCCCTCGATCTCCTCCTTGGTCAGGCAGCGCAGACAGGGGATCTCGCCGTACATATAGTCCGCGTGGGTGGTGCCGTAGCAGGGAATTCCCCGGCCGGCCTGGGCCCAGCTGGTGGCCCAGGAGGAATGGGTGTGGACAATTCCGCCAATCTGGGGAAATGCCTTGTAAAGCTCCAGATGGGTGGGAGTGTCAGAGGAGGGATTGTATTTTCCCTCTACCCGGTTTCCTTCCAGGTCCATCACCACCATATCCTCCGGGGACAGCTTGGCGTAGTCTACTCCGCTGGGCTTAATGACGAAGAGCCCGCTCTCCCGGTCAATGGCGCTGACGTTTCCCCAGGTGAAGGTAACCAGCCCGTACTTGGGCAGATCCATATTGGCCTCATAGACCTTCTTTTTTAATTCTTCCAGCATCGCTCTTTCCTCCTGATTTCTTATGCTTCCAGCTCGTATCTGGCCACCTCATCAATCTCCCGGTTGGTGGCGATCAGCACGTCCTTGCCGTTGTACTTGAAGCCGTAGGCGTTGGCCGGTCCGCAGTCGTGATCCAGCACCTGTACCTGGTACTCCTTCTTCTCCTGGTTGTAGGTGAAGGCCAGCAGGTCTCTGTCTCCCTTTCTGTGACCGATGATAACAGTGGGAACGCCGCAGATGTCACCTCCATAGATGGCGTGGGTGAACTCCGCCGGTTTTCCGTAGCTGTATACACGCTGGAACTTGCCGTCTTTCTTCTTATAGAAATCAATGTTCTCCCCGTGGAAGGGCGCCAGCACTGCCAGCTCCTTCTCGCCGTCGCCGTCCATATCCAGAAGCAGGGCGTCGCTGGCCGGGGTGTCAAGGAGCTGCGTGATCTCCCACTCTCCCTCCGGGGAAGCCGGGGGAACAAACTGGTACACGCCGCTGTCGCAGGATACCACGCTGGTGTCCTGTCCATTTTCCTTTACCCGGTAGTAGCCGTGGTTCTTCAGCATATTGTCCTTGATCACCTTCATCTCCAGCTGGTGCTCCTCATTGTAACTGCTTAAGTCCTCCGGCAGCACGGCCGCGAACACGCGTCCCGGGTGAGACCAGTCCTCCTTGAACTCGTGATCCGATTTCAGGCAGCAGGCGATCAGATAGTGGACGCCGTTTCTCTCCAGAATGTCGAAGCGGTGTACGAAGGGCAGATCCACCAGGGTACGGATCTCCCAATTCCCCTTGGCGATGGGGGTGGCGATGACAATCTTGGCCTCCTTGGAATCGTTGGGGGAGTAAAACTTATGGGTGGCCAGGAACTGTCCGTCGGTTCCCGGAACCTGCTGCATGGTCATAACTCCGCCGGGCTCTGTCCAGACAGTGTCCTCCAGATTGCCGTCCAGGTCAAAGAGCAGACAGCGGTCCACCTTCTCCGCCGCCACCAGGATATGATCCTTGCCCTGATAGTGCAGCGGCGTAATGGAATAGCATTTTTCAAGATTGGAAATTACTTTCTTTGTTACCTTCATGTTTTAACCCACCTTCCTAGCTCTGCTTCTGCAGAAGCTCCGTCATCATATTGTTGGCAAATGCCAGATCATCCTTCCACTGGGGATTTCCCACATACCAGAATTCCGTCACGAACTTGCGCACGCCCAGCTCCCAGGCCTTCTGGATGCCTGCGGCAAAATTCACGTGGCCGGTGCCAAAGGGAATCTCCCGGAACTTTCCGGGAACCGTCTCCTTTAAGTGCATGGCCACCAGATGGCCTCTTCCGGTCTCCAGGTCCGCCAGCACGTCGGTGCCGTAGGAAACGGCAGCGTTGGTGACATTTCCCAGATCAGGATATACGTTCAGATATGTGGATTCCACCTTGTTCACGTAAACCATGGCCTTCTCCACCGTATTCATGAACTCTGTCTCCATGGTCTCAAAGCCCATGGTCACCCCGGCCTTGGCTGCCATCAGGGTAGCCTTGCGCAGATTTTTCTCGAAACGCTCCCGGGTTTCCTGGCTGCCCTCCTCGTAGTACACGTCGTAGCCGGCCAGCTGGATGATCCGGATTCCCAGATCCTCGGAAAGCTCAATGGCCTTCTCCATGATCTCCATACCCCTGGCACAAATCTCAGGGTCATTGCTGCCCAGAGGATATTTTCTGTGGCCGCTTAAGCACATGGTTCGGATGGGCACGCCGGTCTCCTTCATCAGGCTCACCAGCTCCAGGCGCTCCTCCTTGCTCCAGTTAAGCCGGGCCAGCTTCTCATCCGTCTCGTCTATGCTGATTTCAATAAAATCAAATCCTGCCTCCTTTGCCGCGAGCATCTTCTCTTTCCAGGTCAGCTCCTTCGGCATGGCCTTCTCATAAAGGCCCAGAGTATATGCCTTTGCCATAGCTATCTCCTTCTTTTATCCTTAAGCTTCCCCCCGTGCCTCCGAAAAGTCCCCCCGGCGCACCAGGTGAACCATCACGCCCTTGGCGCGCAGCTTCTCCACCACTTCCGCCGGCGCCTTCTCGTCAGTGATCAGATGCTTGATCTCCTCGATGGGGCAGCTGATAAAGCTTCTGCTTTTTCCCAGCTTGGTGTGATCGGCCAGGATGTAGGACTCCTTGGCCACGTTGCGCACCATAAGCTGGTTGATTGTTACTTCATTGGCATTCTCCGTGGTCATCCCGTTGACGGAATCTATCCCGGAGCAGCCGATAAATGATTTTTTGGCGATCACTGTTTGGAGGTTGCGGATGGCGTAATCCCCCACCATGGCCTCCTTGGGGTAGCGGAGTTCTCCTCCGGTGAGGATCACGTGGACCCCCGGCCCTCTCTCGGCATCAATGACCCGCCCGTTGTTAGTAATCACCGTCACGTTTTTCTTGGTAATGTAGCGCAAGACCTGTCTGGCATTGCTGCTGGTATTGATAAAAAGAGTATCTCCGTCTTCCACCAGGCTGGCGGCATACCGGGCGATCAGATCCCGGTACAGCTTCACCTCATCCTCCCGATCCTCCGGGGAATGGACGGACACTGCTCCGCCGTAGACCCGAATCAGCTGATTTTTCTCCTCCAGATACTGCAGATCCCTGCGCACAGTTACCACTGACACCTCCAGGAGTTTGGCAAGCTCGTCCACCCGGACCTGCGGCCTCTCTCTCATAATCTCCAGGATGCGGTTTCTCCTGCCGTCCACGCAAGCCTTTTCGCGTTTCACAAACTCGCCTCCTTCTTCTGACAGGTAGGGCAATAGGGCTGCCACAATCAGTGAAGGACAGCCCTATCGTACCTATTACCAGTGGAATTTTCAAGCAATCTCATGCTCTTTCAGTTTCTGCTCAATCTCCTGCACAGACATCACATTCTGCAGTCCGATCACCTGAACGCCCTTCTCCTCCGCCTTCTTGAAGGAGGGGATAAAGTTCTCGGCGCACAGAACCACATCGTAATCTTCGGCTGCGGCCTCGCCCTCAGCCAGAGCGCAGTGGTACACCTTCTCCGCCTGGATGCCCAGCTTATCCAGCACCTTCTGCACGGTCATCTTCAGCATCAGGCTGGATCCAGCCCCGTTCATACAGCAAACTAAAATTTTCGGATTTTGAATTGCCATTCTTTCCATCTCCTCGCTTTGAGAATTACTCGATCACACCGGCTGCTTTTAACTTCTCCTCGATCTCCTTGTCGGACATTACGTTCTTCAGGGGGATAACCTTAACGCCCTTTTTCTCAGCATCGGTAAACATGTTGGCAAAGTTCTGGGCGCACAGCAGCACGTCATACTGAGCGGCGCTGCTTCTTCCCTCAGAAAGGGGAGCGTGATGCGTCTTGCACTTCAAACCGTTTCTCTTTAACACCTTGTCCAGGGCCAGCTGAGCCATCAGGCTGGATCCGGAACCGTTTGCACAGCACACCAGAAATTTCAGATTATCGTTTGCCATGATACACATCTCCTTATCATATGATGATTAAATTTAGTTGCTTGCTTTCTTTGCTTTCAGCTCTTTGTAAGCCTCGTAATCCTCAGTCATCAGGAAGTAGCCTTCCTTATCCTTGCGGTACTGGATCTGAGGAATAGCCAGCAGTGCGACAAAGATAATCGCCACACCTGCGTAGCTTAAGTACTTCATTACAACGGTGAACACCGGCCATACAACTGCCCAGTCCCACATACCTAAGTATCCGCCGTAGGCTGCCATTCCAACCCATCCTGCGATGAGGGCAGAACCGAATACCTGGCACAGACCGGAGATGAAGGGCAGGATAATAACAGCCTTCAGACCGCCCTTCTGGTTTACAAATACGCCGATGGTTGCATTGTCGAAGAATACCGGAACGAATCCGCAGATGATCAGCACCGGGCTCTTCAGCAGGATCAGGGCTACGATAGCCAGAATCTGTCCCAGGAAGCCGAAGAGGAAGCCTAAGGTTACGGCGTTGGCATTGCTGAATCCGAAGATAACCGCACAGTCCACACCAGGAACGGAACCCGGCAGCAGCTTGTTGGCGATACCCTGGAAGGAAGTGGTCAGCTCAGCAACGAAGGTACGAACGCCCATCTGCAGGATAGCCAGATATACGGCGAAGTACAGACAGGTCTGGATCACATAGAATACCATACTTGCGCCCTCGGCCAGGAATCCAGCCTCGGTCAGGTAGTCTCTTCCCAGTACACAGAGGATAGCGCCGAAGAATACCAGCATCAGTACGGCCGCAGATACCATGTTGTCGTTGAAGATAGACAGGAAGCCCGGCAGCTCCAGATCCTCAATCTTCTTAACCTTTTTGTCTTTATGTTTTCCTTCATTTCCGAAGAGCTTTCCGGCCAGCCAGTAGAAGAAGGCCACACCGAACATCTGCTGATGTGCCAGGGCGAATCCGGCGCCGTCGGTTACCTCCTGGCAGGGCTTGATGGTCAGGTTGGAACCAACTGCCCAGTAAGCGCCCAGCAGCAGAGCCATAACGATCAGCATGGGAACATGCATCTTCTCTGCCAGCAGTCCCGGCAGTGCGAACATGATCAGCCAGTAAGCGGTGGCTGCCTGCTGTACCTGAACGTTACCAGTGGTAAACAGAGCACGAAGCTTGGTAAACTTGGTAAAACGAACCAGAAGAATGTTAACGATAAACGCGATAAACAGCAGAATCATCGCATCGCCAAAGCCCTTTCCAAAGACTTCCTCCACGCCGGCGGTAACGGCGTTCTGTCCGAAGTAGGGGTCGATAACGGTTGCGGAAATGTTGAAACGCTCGCCCAGTCCTACCAGCACCGGACGGAAGTTGTTGGTCAGTCCGCCGGAACCCACAGTCAGGATCAGGTAACCAACGATTGCCTTGATGGTACCTGCCAGAATGTCGTACCAGGGTCTCCACAGAAGGATGTAACCGATCAATACGATGAAGCCGATCATAAATGCCGGCTGCTGCAGAATATTAGTCGCAAAATACGACCAGATGTTTGATAATATTTCCATATAAGCACCCTCTCATTTCTTTTTAGCCTCTCACAGCCTCAAGGGCCGTGAACCTCTTGTTCTGTCTTTGCTCTAGTCTAAATACTTTGCCTGGATTTCCAGCAAATCTTCCGGGCCCTTGGCCTCGGCCAGCGCCTGCACTACATCTTCATTCATCAGAAGCTCCGACAGCTTCGCCATGTTGGCCAGGTGCTGATCGGGATTGCAGGAGGCCAGGGTGAAAAACAGCTGGGCGTCCTTCTCCGGGTCTTCCGGATCGAAGCTCACCGGCTTGTCCAGCTTCATGAAACCGATGGCCGTCTTATGTACGCCCTGGGCACCTTCCTGAGAATGAGGCATGGCAATGTTTGGCATAATTACAATATAAGGACCGTATTTCTCCACGCAGGCGATAATGTCCTCTTTGTAGTTTGCCTCTACCGTGCCGTCCGCCTCCAGAGATTCACAGCTCATGCGGATGGCATCCTGCCAGCTGTCCGCTCCGGGGGCGAACTTATAGTGCTTTTGCTCTACAAATTCTCTTAACATTCCTCTGCTCCTTTCTTAGATTTTTTGAAGGCGTCAGAGGAGCGGGACCGCCCGCTCCTCTGGCCTTCTATGAATACCTTCAGCTGCTTGCCGCTGAGGATATTTCCTTACAGGCAGGAACGGAACGGGATATTCTGGGGATACTCGAAGCAGTCCTCAAATCCTCTTCTGTGGTGGTAAGCCTTCTTATCCTTGTCGGTGGGATATACATACTTTCCGCCCACTTCCCAGAAGAAGGGATGGAACTTATAGTCCAGGCGGTCTTTCTTCATATCGTACAGCACGCGGATTTCATTGATATCCGCCATGAAGTTGGTCCACACATCGTAGTGGATGGGGATGACAACCTTCGTCCGCAGAGCTTCCGCCATGCGCAGAATGTCAACGGAGGTCATCTTGTCCGCCATACCCACGGGATTCTCACCGTAGGAGCCGAAGGCCACGTCCACATCGTAGTCCTTTCCGTGCTTTGCGAAGTAGATGGAGTAGTGGGAATCACCGCTGTGATAAATATTTCCGCCGGGGGTCTTGATCAGGTAGTTTACTGCCTTGTCATCCATGTCGGTGGGGCAGATTCCGGTCAGCTCCTCCCTGTTCTCGCTGGTGTCGTCGGTGGTTACGATACAGGTCCGGTCAAAGGAATCCAGCGCTACAATCTCGATATCCTTAATCTTGATGGTATCCCCGGGCTTTACGGTAATGCAGCGGTCAGCGGGCACGCCCCACTTCTGCCACAGCTCCACAGATTTCTTGGGTCCGATGAAGGGAACGGGGATCTCTTTTCCGTTCTCGTCAACGGTGGTCATGCCGCTCTTGATCACGTGAGAAGCGTACTCTGCGCTCATGTGATCCTGATGGTAATGGGTTGCCAGAACAGCGTCCACCTGCTTGATGGCAAAGGGATCAATCACAAAGGGAACCGCTCTTAAGTTGGGCTGCATTGCACGGCAGCCGCACATATTGGCCATCTGATGTCCGGGCTTCATCTTGCCGTCGCCGTGGGTACGCTTTCCGTTTCCTGCCCACAGGTCAACAGTGATGTTGCAGCCGCCGGGAGTCTTAAACCAGATACCGGTACATCCCAGCCACCACATAGCTACAGTGCCGGGTTTTACCTCCTCATTCTCGATCTCCTCATTCAGCCAGGTTCCCCACTCCGGGAAAGTGCTCATGATCCAGCTGTCTCTTGTGATGTCGTCGATTTTGCTCATATCGTGTCCTCCTTACGATTTACGATCATTTATATGATCGCTTTTATGATTGCTCTGTTTCTTTATGGTCATTTTATCACGTTCTTTTCCGATTGGCAACGAAATTATATGAGCGTTTTTCTATTATATGATTCTTTCGTTTTTTCTGCTATTTGTATAAATTTCCTCTTTGATTTTTGTGCACTTTTCCCCGGTTTACAGGGCCAAAATCTCCTGCAGGCGCTCAATAATGGGCAAATGCTGGGTACACTGGCTCTCACAGTTCCCGCAGGCCACGCATCGGTCCGCCTCCGCCTGGTCTAAATGCCAATAATTGTCCAGTCTGCGCTTAATTTTGCTTCGGTCGCCGAAAAGCAGATATTGATTGTAGGCCTCCATAAATTTGGGAATGGGAATCTCCTGGGGGCATCCCTTACAGTAGGAGCATCCGGTACACAGATCATTCAGGGCTATGCCCTGGTTCTCGTACCTGCCGATTACCTCCCGGGCTGGCTTTTCCTCCAGATTCTCCACCGCTTTCACCGCGTCGTCCACATGGGCCTTGCAGCTGCACCCCGCCAGGGTCACGGTGATCTCCCGCTGGGAAGCCACAAAGCGCAGGGCCGCCTGGGGAACCGTAAGGTCAGTCCCCTCAGCCAGGTACGCGAAGGTCTCGGGGCTGCTGGGGATCATTCCTCCTCCCAGAGGGTTCATCACCACCACGCCCATGCCTTTCTCGTAGGCCCGCTGGATTCCGCTCTGGCGGAATTTATAATTGAGGGCATTATAGCCGATGAGCATTCCCTGGAATTTTCCCGTATCCACTACGGTCTCAATATCTGCCCCCTGCATATGGGAGGAGAAAACAATGTGGCGGATGAGCCCTTCCCGCCGGGCCTCTGCAAAAAATTCATAGAAAGCTTCCATGTGCTCCTGCCAGGATTCCAGGCTCAGCATACACCACATGTGATAGAAGTCGATATAATCCGTTTTCAGCCGCTGCAGGGAAGTCTCCAGCCTGCGCCTGAAGTCATCCCGGGAGGGTTTCTTCCCGCCAAATAAGCTTAAGTTTACCTTGGAGGTCACATAGACCTGGCTCCTCTTCAGCTGAGACAGAGCCATGCCGGTGATGATCTCGCTCTTGTCGTGACAGTAGGTGGGGGCGGTGTCCCAGTAGTTGATCCCCTGCTCGAAGGCATACAGAGGAATCTCCGCACACTTTTCCAAATTTCCCGCCAGCACGTCCTCCTCATTGAAGCGCATGGTGCCCAACCCCACCGCCGATACCTTCATGTCTGTGTTCCCATACTGCTTATAATACATCCCGTCCCCTCCTCATTTTCTTGTACTATTTCCATTTTCGGTAAAATTCACCTATTTGTCAAGCATTTTGGCAATTATCAGGCAGGAAGTACGTCATAAGTTCAAGCAAAAATGATATGTGCAGATTATATTAACAAAACACAAGAAAAAATCCGCCGCAATCCATGAGTATTACCGTATATCTATGCTAATCTACACAAATATGCGAAAATACTCACTAATTGCGGCGTCCTCTTATCTTGCTAATTGGAACCCAGGCTCATCTTAATTTGTTCCGGCTATCTTATCCACAAAATATCCAGACAGGCCAACGTAATGGGCCGGATCCATAATTTGATCTAAATCCTTTTTGGTAAGCTTTGCGGAAACGCGTTGATCATTTAGCAGAATTTCACGAAAATTTCTATTCTCTGAAATTGCCTGTTGAGCTAATTCATAAAGAATTTCGTGCGCCTCCAGCCGGCCATACTCTTTACTCAAACGCATCATCAGAGCCTCTGTATAAACCAGGCCTCCCAGCAGGTCTAAATTACGCCGGATGGCGCTGTCATGCACCTCCAGATCCCGCATAAGTAAAATAGAACGATCCAGTGCGGCGTCGGCCAGACAGCAGCAACGCGCCAGGTATTCAGACTCCATTCCAATAGCACGCACATCCCGCTCATTGGTGCTCTCCATACTAGTAAGAGCTTCTACCATAGTCGTACGGATCAATCGGGCATAGCTGACAATTTCGGATGGAATAACAGGATTCCGTTTGTGCGGCATGGTGGATGAACCCACTTTTCCCGGGGCAAAGCCTTCGGAGAGCTCATTGACTTCGCTGCGCTGATTGTTATAAACCTCATTGCCAATACGCCCCAGGGTATTGGTCAGAATACACAGATTACTCACCAGTTCAGCAAATCGGTCCCGGCTGGCAAACCACATGATCCTGGAATCCCCCAAGCCCAGCTCCTTCATCAGCTCCTGCTGGATTTCAATCCCCCTCTCCTCCAGAGAAGCCAGGGTGCCCACAGCGCCGAAGAAAGATCCCACAAAAATTCGCTCTTTGCTCTCCTCCAGCCTAGCGATGCTTCTGTCCAGCTCATCCACCCAGGTGGCCATTTTAAACCCCAAGGTAATCGGCATAGCCTGTTGATCGTTGGTACGCCCCATTATCACCGTATCGCGATACTGACGCGCCATCTGAGCGATACGCTCTCGAAGAGATCTTACCTTATCCTGAATAATTTCATAGGCCTGCTTCAGCTGAAGCATATTAGCCGTGTCAATAATATCCTGAGTGGTTGTGCCATAATGGATATACTCGCCCGCATCTCCCTCACAAATATCAGAGAAAACACGGATAAGGCATACGAGCGGGTGATTGGTAATTGCGTATTGGCGGGTATACTCGGCCTCGTCCAGCAGCTCTACATGAGCTTTTTTATTGATCTCATCGCAGGCATACTGGGGAATAATGCCCATTCGGGCCTGAACCCGGGCCAAGGCAGCTTCCACTGTCATTTGCGCCTGGATGGTTTGTTCCGGGCCAAATATCCTGCGGGCCACATCCGTACTTTTAAAATTTCCACATACCAAGCCAAAACTCATGGTTTCAAATTTTCCCATAATGACACACTTTCTTTCTTAATACTTAATAGGCAGGAAAAAACAACGAGCACCAAATCACCCCTACCGTACATACCAATATTCCCGGAAGTATTCCGATTTTAATACAATCTTTCGCACTGTATCCTCCCGTTGCCATGCACATGGGAATTCCAGGGTTCGCCATGGGGGTCAGATATGCGGCTGTGGCTCCTATATTTACCAAACTCAAAGCTCCTATGGGACTCATGTTCAGCTGCACACAGACCATAAGGACTAAGGGCATGAGCACCTGTATACAAGGAATACTGGCCAAGAATTGGGCAACAATAAAGCTCATCACCACAAAAACAATAGATATTATCCATGGATTCGTAGAACCGCCGATGATTTTTAAGATAAAATCTACAATAAGTTCGCTGGCACCAGTCTTTGTTAAGGCCGTGGCCAGGGGAAGCACTCCGGCAAATAAGAATAACATGCCCCAGTTTACAGAAGCAATCACCTGCGCGTCATCCAAAATGCCAAACAAAACCATCAGCAAAGTGCCTCCGCAGGCAATCAAACAGGTGTCAATGCCTAAGGTACTGGAGAGAATCATCAATCCCATAGTACCAGCAGTAATTGCATAGGCAGCTTTCTCACGCCAAGGCTCCAGAGTACTCTTTTGAATCTCTTTGCCCAGATCATCCCGGGTATCAATTGAAGATTTCTCAGGGCAGATTTTCGGCAGGATAAAAATTGCGAAAATCGTAGTGAGTACCACGCCAGGGAGACGTGCAATGGTCATATCAAACATGGAGAACCTGACGGCGCTTCCATAGTTTTCAAGATAGCCATTAGGCTGAGCAAAGTTATTGGCAACCGCTGTTCCCACAGGAAGCCAGGAAACAAAGGTAAGCGCAATAATGATTATGGGATAAATAACTTTGGTACGTTTTATCCCCAACTCTTTACACATACCAGTGATAAACGGCAAAAGGCAGGCCACAGCGACGAATGCGCTCATAAACTGAGCCATAGCTGCCGCGATCAGGCCAAAGCCTGCAACAAGCGCACGTTCACTTTTTCCCACTTTGCCCACCAAGCCTAAAATGTGCTCAATAAGGCTAGTTTTCATCAAGCCAGCACTAATAGCCATCATACAAAACATGATGACAACGTTAGTATTGGAAAAGCCGGATAGGGCCTCTGCCGGAGTCAGGACATTGGTGAGCATAAGCAGCACTACAATGGCCCCCCCTATGATCCCATAGGAAACCTTTCCGCTGAGCAGAGCAACAAACACGCCGATAAGAATTACCAGAGTAATGATTAACGGGGACATGAAAAAACCTCCTTTTCCTTTTTTCTACAAAACGATCCTTTCTGTCCCCAATTATATGTTTTCTTCCAATGGAAGTAAAATACAGAATATTAATTGTACTATTCCGTCAAAGCATGATTTTAAATGAATTTTCAAAGATTCAGGCTAAAAATACAGTTAACTCTCCCACCTCTGAATGAAATTGGGATAGTTACTTCGGATATATGTAATCATCCGGCGCACCTGCGAAGTTATACCCCCTTTGCGATGTACTAGCCCCACAGGGAAAGTCAAAGGAGGAGACATGGAAATCACGGGCAGATCGGTAATCTCAGACACCGCATACTGGGGCAGAAAACCGATTCCCAGTCCATTGCGCACCCACTGAATAGCAAGCTGTGCGCTGGGATGATATGCCTCATAATCAAAGGTTTTCTTTGGTTCATATCCAGCCTGATGGCAGCGCTCCAGTACCAGCTGGACCAATGCGGATTTTTTGTTTGAGGATATCGTGGTGAAATATTCTTCCCTCAAATCCTCGAATGTAACCTCTGGCTTGAAGCTAAGCGGAGTATTTTCCGGAAGGATAAGCAGCGCCTCCTGGGTCTCCAGGGGGATAAATTCCAGATTTGAAGGAAT
The DNA here is from genome assembly GCA_018711815.1 of Candidatus Egerieimonas intestinavium. Classification (GTDB taxonomy): domain Bacteria; phylum Bacillota; class Clostridia; order Lachnospirales; family Lachnospiraceae; genus Egerieimonas; species Egerieimonas intestinavium. The sequence goes on along the minus strand of DVHU01000023.1, from coordinate 2,785 downwards.
ATCATATCCGATAACCCACCCTAAATCCAGCTTCTCATCCAATATTCGATTGCAAATATCTGTAGACGAACAATGGATGATGTTATAAAACAACTCCCGGGGAGCCGTCTCGGCCGCGGCAAGCATACGCTCCAGCGCTACGCCGGAAAAAGTGGAGATTCCAAAATTAAGGATTTTTTGATTGCCTTCTTCCGCTCTGGAAATCAGAGCTGCCGCTGCCTCCAGCTCTTTTAGAATTCGCTCCACCTGCGAGTAAAAGATCTCCCCTTGAGGAGTTAATCCCAGAGGTTTTTGACTGCGCACGACCAATTTTACCCCTAATTCATCTTCCAGTTTTTGAATAGCCTTAGTCACGGAGGGTTGAGCTACATTCAGGTTAATGGACGCTTTCGTAAAATTACGAACTTTACATAACTCCACAAAATATTCTAACTGCTTTAATTCCATAAGTCCCGCTCCTCTCTGTAGCCGTGACTACTGCTTCCATCTGTCCAGCTGTATTTGAGCAAATTATATCACAGGCTTATCAATAACTGCAATACACACCTCCCGCAACCCCAAGTATACTTATACCTGAAAACTATACAGCTATAGCAACAATGAATTTTACAAATACCTTGTCCTGTTTTACTATAAATCCAGAAAGATAGTATTTTACTCTATTTTTTTCAAACAACATTAAAGAGGAAGGAGACGTATGACAGATGGCAACAAAGGATAATTTTTTCCAAACAAGCGATGGGGTATGGCTTTATTACGAAGTGACTGGAGAAGGGCGTCCTATTCTTTTCCTGCCCGGATTTGGAGAGTCTGTTACAATGTGGCGGCACTCTGTTCCTGTCTTGTCGCAAAATCATAAGGTAATATGTCTGGATTTGCGTGGTCACGGGAATTCCATGATGGTTTGCGGTTCTAACACCCAGGAAAGGATGGCTCAGGATATAAGAGAACTTATTGACTTTTTGGAATTAAAGGATGTACTTCTCATTGGTCATTCCCTGGGCGGCTCTGTGGTAGCCTCATACGCAGAGCTTCAAAATCAGCACGCCTTGCGGGGTATGATTTTGGTAGATGCTTCTTTGCATCCTTTCGGCAACGCCGAATGGAACCACCAGAAAGATCGCGGGTACAATATTGAATATTGGTATAAGCGAATGGGTCCTTATATGTATCAACCCCTAGAGTTTGCTCAGGCTTACAAATCCTCTCTCCCTGCTGCTTTGGAGCCCGAGGATGCCCAGCTGCTATATGAAAGCTTATTAAAACTGCCTCCCTGGATAGGGGTAGAGTATCAACTGGGCTCTTATTTCACTGACAACATGACACCTTTGGCCAAACGTACCATCCCTGTTGCCACCTTCGTCAGCCATTCCGACTACTATGATTTTTGGGATTCAGGTCATGAAGCGGTCAAACGAATGACAAATTCCCCGCTAGCCCTGTGTTATGAATTTACCGAAGCTCAGCACCATCTGTTTCCCATTCTGGAATACCAAAAATTCAACTCCTGTATTCTCGACTTTGAGGAAAAGATTGATTCTCTGAATCGATAGCATGCCTTTTCCTCCAGACAGGGGAATAACAAAGCTAAAATATTGCGGAGAGCAAAATAGAGAGGGCGCCTCCAAAGCCACAAATTTTCTGTATACATACTTTCTTTGGATGCCCCTCTTTCTGCTCCGCCTACCGCTCCTCCGGCTTACAGTAGGTCTGCATCCACCAGTCTATGCGCTCCAGGTTATCCTGCTCTCCTAAGAATTCCTCCAGGCGGTTGGCCTTGGCCAGCTGGCGGACCAGCTCCAGCATTTCCCGCCGGCTCTGCTCAGCGCCTTCCCGCCGCCCCGTTTGTAAGCCTTTTTCTATACCTCTTTCTAAGCCTTTTTGTATGCCCTCTTCTCTTCCTTTACTCTCCGCTTTCTCACAAAGATAATCAATGGCTGTACACATACTTTTTTCCTCCTCTTCCTCTGTCACCCGCTCCAGCAGACGATCGTCCTCCAGCAGCACGGCGGCGGTCAAAAGCCCCTCCCGGGACAGCGGCTCCTCCTTCCCTATCTGTTTCACGTAGGCCAGGAATTCCTCCGGATTATCCTTTAGCTGCAGCATCCGCATCAGCGTCCTCCACTCTGTCTGAAAATTCCCCGGCTCTACCTGCCCCGGCTCGATCAGCAGCAGCGGATAGTCCGGAAAATATTCCCGATAGGCTATAAGCTCCGGGGGAAAGTCCAAGAGTTCCCGGAGTCTTCTGCTCCCGTCCCAGGGCTTCTCCCCGTAATAAAAGACCGCCGTCATTACCGGCGCCAGGAGCTCCCCCTGGGCCAGCCCCGACAAGTACTCCGCGCTCCCCTTCAGGTCGCGCCTCTTCCGGTGCTCCCGGCGCTTCTCCTCCAGCTGGCGGTTGTACTCCATGGCGTCCATCAGCATGGTTCTCGCCACCATGCCGTAGTGGACCGCCGTCTGGTTTTCCACCGCGTAGAGCACATAGCTCCCCCGGTATTCCGTCTGCATGTACACGTCTCTCTGCCGGCGCAGTATCCCCCCGGTCCGGGAGACGGTCTCCCGGGAAACCGTGTTCTTCGGATCCAGCATCTGCTGCCCGCCAAAGACCGCACCGTTAAAAAAGTCACAGAACCGGTCAGCGTCGCTGAAGTAGCTGTTCAATATTTCGTCTTTTTTTCCCATTTACCCTCCTGTACTTGCTTTTTCTTGTTGGAAACTTGGCTGAGCAGCCAGATATGATTTAAGATATAGCAATAATAACATGGAGGGTTGAAAATGTCAATTA
>DVHU01000022.1 GCA_018711815.1 Candidatus Egerieimonas intestinavium | reverse complement strand
GTTTACCACGTAGACTCCCGGTCGGCAGAGTTTTAGGGCCTGCCGATTCAGCAGGTGGTACGTATCCGGCAGGGCCGGAACGTGCAGGGAGAGCACGTGGCTTGTGGCCAGCACCTCCTCCAGGCTGCAGAGCTTTACCCCCAGCCGGGCGGCCTCCCGCTCATCGGGAAATTTGTCGTAAGCCCGGATACTGCATCCGAAGGCCGTAAGCTTCTCCGCCACTGATCTGGCTACTGCCCCGAAGCCCACCAGGCCCACCTGTTTTCCTCTAAGCTCCCGGACCATCACCCGGGTCCACTTTCCCTGCCGGGTCTGGGCATTAAGAGCCGGGAAATACCGCATGATACTTAGCATCAGCATTACCGTGTGCTCTGCCACGGATTCTGTGTTAATTCCCGGGCAGTTGGTGACTGTCACCTGCCTGGCCCTGGCCGCCTCCAGGTCAATGTTGTCTACGCCAACCCCGAACCTGGCGATGGCCTTCAGCCGGGGAGCCAGCTGCAGCAGACGCTCATCCCAGACATCCACACCGGCAATGACGCCGTCCACATCCCCCACCATATCCTTCAGCTGCTCAAACTCCAGGGGGCCCTCCGTCTCATTTTCCACCACCTGGCAGCCGTGCTCCTGCAGATACGCCTTGGCCTCCCCGCAGTACCGGGAATAGTTGGGCAGCGCCGCCAAAATTTTCTTCATCCCGCATCCTCCTCACTGTGATAAATTTAGCTTAAATACTTCCGCCGCCGTCTTGTACATCACCTGCTCCAGCCCCTGGTCGCTGAGGATCCCCCGCCAATGAAGATCCCAAAATTTTTCCAGGGCCTCCCCCGTCTGCAGCCTCACGTCCGTGGAAAACATCACCCGGGTAGGCCCCACCGCTTTGAGCATATCGCAGATGGCTTCGATACCGCAGCCGCTGGGCTCCAGGTAAATATTCTCATAGGTTTTGGCCAGCCACAGGGCCTGCTGGGTGTAAAAATTCGCTCCCGCGTGGGCCACCACAATAGGCACCTGGGGAAAGGCCTCCGCGCAGGGCCAAAGCTTGGCCGGATCCGCAAAGGGGATTCCCATTCCCGTATGTACCATCACCGGCACCTGCAGCTCCCGAGCCAATTCAAATACGTGCATACCGTCCGCGGAGCAGGGGGAAATCCCGTGGCCCGGAGGCGTGATTTTTATGGCCGCAAAGTGAAGCTCGCGCACGCACCGGCGGGTCTCCCGGTCATAGTCCTCCCGGCTGAAATGGGGATTCATGGAAGCCATCCCGAATATTTTCCCCGGATACTTCCTGGTCATCTGGTAAATCCGGTCATGGATTTTCTGGAACTCCTCCACATAGGGTCGGGGAATATAAGGCTGCACCAGTCCCCCGTGGATACCGTAGCGGTTGAAATTCTCCATCAGCTCCTCCTCGGTGGTGCGCTGATCAAAGACCACATCCTCCCCGATATGACAGTGGGCGTCAAAAATCATGTCTTCTCCCCCTTCCTTTTCCCAAAATTAAGCTTGTTGGCCTCCAGCACCAGGGCCCCCAGAAGTACCACCCCGTAGAGCAGCTGCTGAACCCCCAGGGACGCCTTTAACACCGTCAGCACACTCAGCACAATGGTAATGATTAAAGCGCCGCTGGCGGAGCCAACCACGTGACCCTTGCCGCCATTCATAGAGATTCCCCCGATGGCCACCGCCGCCAGAGTGATAAACATGTAGGAGTCCCCCATCCCCAAATAGGACTGGCCCACCCGGCCGCTCATGATCAGCCCGCCCAGGGCGGAACAGAGGGCGCTTATCACGTAGGCGATCAGTATGGTCCTTTTCACATTTACCCCGGAGAAATAGGCGGCCCGCCGGCAGTTGCCCACGGCGTACAGATGCTTTCCGTAGGCGCTGCGCTTGAGCAGGAGCATAAAGGCCGCCGTAGCCCCGGCGAAAACCACGGTGATCACCGGGATAAAGCCGATTTTCAGCTTGGCGAAGGCCTGCAGCCCCGCCGGGGAAAATCCCCCCGCCGTGCCGGAGGTCCAGGACAGCAGGGCTCCCATCAGAATAGAATTCATTCCGTAGGTCATAATCATGGGATGCACGTTCAGGTAGGCGATTCCAAAGCCGCTGACGGCCCCAGCCGCCAGAGCTCCCAGAAGCACCAGAAGGAAGGCCAGGGGCACGCTCCAGCCCACGGTGTTAATCCCATAATTTAAGACCACCGCCGCGGAGCACATCATATAAGGCACAGACATATCGATACCCCCGGTCAGCACCGGGAAGGTCTGCCCCAGCACCAGGAAGCCCAGGATGGCAAAATCCGACAGCAGCACGCTGATATGGCTTATGCTGCCAAAGCCCCGGTAAAAGATGCTGATTATCGCCACCAGAAGCACGGCAATCACATAATTGCCCAGAATATCCGTGTTATTTTTTAGGGCTCGTTTTACTTTTCCCATCACACATCCACCTCCATTTTTTTCCGGTTATGGAAAAGCACGGTAAAGGAACTGATGCAGACGGAAAGAATCAGGATGACTCCCTGCAGGAAGGAGGTCATGTATGAGGAGACTCCCATCACCACCATCAGATTCGTCAAAAGCCGCATGATCACCGCCCCCAGGATGGCCCCGGTAAAGCTGTAGTGACCGGTGGCCGGACTGCATCCCCCGATCACCGCCGCCGCGCAGGACAGAAGGATAAATGCATCTCCCGCAGTTGGGGAACCCGAGGAAACCTGGGCTGTGCGAAACAGTCCCGCACAGGCCGCCAGGGTTCCGGAAATCATGTAGACAGCGATCTTGGTCCTGGCCACCGATATTCCCCCAAAGTAGGCCCCTTTCTCATTGCTGCCCACTGCCAGGAGGGCGATTCCCAGCCGGGATACCTTGAAAAACACTCCCGCAATCCCCAGCAGAATCAGCAGGATCAACGATACCTTGACGCTGCCGAATTTGTGCAGAAGAGCTCCGGTAAAGGCCTTGGGCACATCTCCGCCATCCACGGACAAAATACACAGGGCCGCCCCCGACCAGATAGCCCAGGTGGTCAGGGTGGCAATGAAGGGCTGCAGGCGAAACTTGACGATGATCAGCCCGTTAAACATACCCGCTATTGCACCGATCAGGATAATCCCCAGGGAAAATGCCGCAATCCCCAGAGGGCTCTCCGGCATATAGACCGCCGCCAGGCAGTTGGTAAAGGAGATCAGACCGCCCACGGACAGATCCGTACCGCCGATCATGAAAACCAGGGTCTGCCCGATCCCCGCCAAAGCCAGGGTGATCCAGGAATCTGCCTGCCGGTTCAGCCAGTTGAAATTGATGACTCCCGGCTGATAAACCCCCATGATAATCAAAATTACAATCAGCAAAAAATACGGGATTAACGCGCTGATGTTGATTCCTCCAAATCTTCTCCCTCTCTTTTGAACGTCCATCCTCTTCCTCCTCTATGCCACTTGATCCCCGATGGAGGCTTTCAAGATATTTTCTTCCGTCAGCTGCTCCCCGGACAGGTCCGCCTTCACCGCCCCGTGGTCCATAACCAGAACCCGGTCGCAGACATTTACCAGCTCCTCCATATCCGTGGAGTAAAATAAAATGCAGTTTCCTTCCGCCGCCAGTTTCCTCAGCAGGGTAAACATGGTATTTTTCGTGCCCACATCCACGCCCCGGGTGAAGTCGTACAGCAGCAGCACCTTGGGGTGGGTCATCAGCAGTTTGGCCAAAACCACCTTCTGCTGATTTCCTCCGCTTAAGCTGTTCACAGGATTTTCCATATCCCCGGTTTTGATAGAAAGGCTCTCTACCGCGTGCCTCAGCAGCTCCTTCTCCCTCCGGCTGTCGATGAGCCCCCCTCTGGTGATGGTAGAAATCATCGGCAGAAGCAGATTGTCCGCTATGGACAGCTCCAGCACCAGCCCTTCTGTGGCCCTCTCCTCCGGCACCAGGGAGACTCCCGCCTCCATGGCCGCCCGGGGATTTTTCAGATTGGCGGGCTTCCCCTCGATAAAGATCTGGCCGCTCTGAGGCTTCACCGCCCCGGCCAGGGCCAGCAGCAGGGAATTCTGTCCTTGACCCGCCAGTCCCCCGATACCCACCACCTCCCCGGCTCTCAAGGCCAGGCTCACGTGATCCAGGTAATGTTCAAAATACAGGTCCCTGGTCTCCAGCACCACCTGGTCCCTGTGGGTATCCACCTTCTCCGGGTAATAACCGGCAATTTTCCGGCCCAGCATCAGGTGCACCAGCTGGTCGTTGTCCACTTGATTAAGAAGCCTAGTGCCCACATTGCGGCCGTTGCGAAATACGGTCACCACGTTGCAGAAGCGGCGGATCTCCCCCATCCGGTGAGAGATAAAAATGATGATCTTCTCCTCCTGCTGCAGCCGCTTCACCAGCTGGTACAGCCACTCCACCCGGTTGGCTGTCAGCGCCGAGGTGGCCTCGTCAAAAACAATCACCTGGGTATCTCTGCTCAAAACCTTTACGATCTCAATGGTCTGTTTCTCCGACAGGGAAAGGGCCTCCACCCGGCTATCCGGGGAGATTCCTTCCACCTGGTATTTTTTCAGCAGCTCTGCCGCCCTCTCGCGGGCCAGCTTTCGCCTGGTAACGGACACCTTATTTCCCAGGTTCATCCCCAGAAAGAGATTGTCCGCCACGCTTAAGTTGGGGATCAGGCTCAGCTCCTGAAATACAATCCCGATCCCCGCCTCCATGGCCTGCTTGGGATGGGCGGCTTCCAGCTTTTTCCCGCAAAGATAAATCTCCCCGCTGTCATAGCTCTGGCAGGCTCCCATACACTTGATCAGCGTACTCTTGCCCGCTCCATTTTCTCCCAGCAGCGCATGCACCTCTCCCCGGTTGGCCGTGAAATCCACCTGCTCCAGAGCCTTGACGCCGCCGAAGGCCTTCGATAGCCCTCTGATTTCCAAATCTGCCATATGGCTGCCCTTTCCTTTCTATCCCTTTACGGAGGACTTCCCAAAAGCCGTTTCCCTCTTTTACGCAGAATCTTTAGCTTTTGGGGCCTCCTCCTGCTGTCAATTACTTAAAAATATCTGCAATCTCCGGCTGGAGTGCAAAGTCCGTGGGTACCACCGGCCATCCGAAGGAAGCGTCCTGGTCTCTCCAGCAATTCTCGCCCTCCTCCAGCTTATTGATGGCCACGCCCTCAATCTCGCTGATGGTATCCGCATTGTTGGAGGCCAGATACAGGTCGTTGATGGTGTTATCCTTCTCCACCTCTTCCCCGTTCAGCACCTTGTAAGCGGTCTCAATGGCGATGGCGGACATACCAGGCATACCGGAGAGCCAGATCAGACCGTCGTAATTTCCGTCCAACATGGTCAGGGCGTCGCCGTTATACACGCCGTAGCCTCCGCCCACGATCACCGGAACATCCTTGCCCGCATCCTGGAAGGCCTGCACCACGCTGGTCATGGGACCCTGAGTCCACACAGCGTCGATGGTGTCCGCAGCTGTCAGGGCTGAGGATACCCCCGTGTAAGTGGAGCCCTGCTCATAGTTGCTCTCGTAGGTAGCTACGATATTGATGCCTTCCTCCGCCTCAAAAACGGCCTTGGCCACCTGGTACTCCTCCTCCGCCATGGAAGCCCCGGAGAGGCCAAGATCCATGATGATATTTCCCTGGCCCCCCAGCATCTCCACGATATACTCCGCGCCGATCTGGGCCCGCTTCCGGTAATCGGTGGCAATCTTGTAGGGAGCGTCCGTCTCCACACTCTGGTCAAAGACAACCACCACGATGCCCGCGTCGATGGCCTCCTCGATCACCGAATCCAGGGCTGTGGTGGATGAGGGATCAATGAGAATCGCGTCATAGCCGCTGTCAATCATGGTCTGAATCGAGGCAATCTGAGCCTCGGGGCTGTTGTCAGACTGGACAATATCAAACTCCATTCCCGACGCATAGGGCTCCTGGGCCGCCGTCCACTCTGCCACAGAGCACATAATCTGTCTCCAGTCATTTCCCATGTAGGCATTGCTCAGGCCTACCTTATACACTTTCTTTTCCTCGTCCTTGCCGGAATCATCCGCTGCCCCGGAGTCCTTCGCGCCCTGGCTGTCCTCTGCCTCGCCGCCGGAAGAGCTGCCGCAGGCTGCCAGGCTAAAACACATGGCTGAAGCCATTCCCATTGCCAGTACCTTTTTCACTGTTTTGCTCAACATACCTTCATTTCCTCCTCTTTTCAGTATCTCTTGATCTATACAAATCATACGGCGGCAGAACCTTCACGCGCGTCCTCCGGTCCTTTCCGTATGCTTGTATCTCTCATATTTCTCATTTGTTCTTTATTATAGAACTCTGTTCTAAATATATGACCTAAAAAAATGGTTTTTTGAAGTGCACGGAAGGGTAACCCGCCGTACACTCCAAACTACCGGATTAAATTCTCTTCTCAATTTCCATGATATCTTCTTTCAGCATCAAGGCGTAGCTCTCCACCTTTTCCTCCGGAAAATCCCGGTAGGCGCCGCTAATGCTCAAAGCCGCCAGCACAGTCCCCGCCGCATTTCGGATGGGGATAGCCACGCAGCGGATGCCGAACTCATGCTCCATATCGTCGATGGCGTAGCCTCTGCCCCGGATGAGCTCCAGCTCCTCCTTCAGCCGCTCCCCCTGGGTGATGGTATTCTCCGTAAAGCGCTTCAAGGGTCTGCTGCAGATCTCCTCCACGAAATCCTGAGACATATAGGCCAGCATGGCCTTGCCCAGGCCGGTGCAGTGGTAGGAGGCCTTCATGCCAAAGACCGAGCGCATCAGCGTCACGCTCTCGATGGGATAGGTGGCCTCCAGATAGTAGATCTCTGTCTCATAGGGAATCGCCAGGTACACCCGCTGGTTGGACTTGTTGGCCAGCTCCTGCATAAAGGGCTGGCAGATTTTGATGATGGAAAAAGTATCCTTCAGGGCATAGCCCAGCTTAAAGGCCTGGATACCCAATTTATAGCGGCCGGAGGCCTCGTCCTGTTCCAGATAGCCCATCACCTTAAAGGTGGACAAAATATTATGTACGTTACTTTTATATAAACCAAACTTATCGCTGATCTCTGTGACACCAAGCAAGGGTTCTTCAATAAAACAATTTAAAATCTCCAGTGCTTTCTGCAGACTCTTCACTTTTGCTTCCTGCATTTCCTTCCTCGTTCCTTAATAAAGAACTCTTTTATTTATTATAGAATATACCACAAATTTGTTCTATAATCAATGGATGAATAAGCCAATTTTTTTGCCTGATTTTTGGCTATTTTCACAAAATTAGTTCCTTATTTTCCCATTCTATCTGTTATCTTTACTTTTAATTGACATTTGCAAGCTTTCGGTTTATAGTAGTTACAAGCTTATCTTTTGCAGCTCTATTTTCCAAACTTTATACCGGCTTCTACACTACCTCGTCCAAAAAGATTTTTCCCAGGGTATTCACCTGCTCTAATTTTTCCGTCTCCTCCTGGGTAAGCTCTGGCCAGAGCTCCCGGGGATCTTTTGCGCCGAAAATCCACTGGGTAAGCTGGGCGATGTCTGCCTTTAAAAGCGGCAGCCCGGCCTCCGCCGCCTTTAGCTGCCCCACCATCACATCGGCCTCCGCCGCCCTTAGCTGCCCCTCCGTAACACCGGCCTCCGCCGCCCTCACCTGCTCTTCTCCGGCGCCGGCCTCCGCCGCTCTCACCTGCTCCTCCGGGATCTCGCCTGGAGTTTTCTCCTCCAAGGCCTTCCCTGGAGCTTCCATATCTCCCAGCCTGCGCAGCCGCGTTCCCTCCGGGGACATCTCCGCCAGAAATCGTCCCTGATTTTCCGGAATCAGCGGATCCGCCGCCTCCAAAATCCATGTCTGCGTGCAGCTGCAGGTGATCCCCTCCAGCATTTTCTCCAGGTTGGTGATCCGGGCCATAATGGCCGGCTTCTCCCCGGTCTTCTCCCGATACTCCTTGGCCGCATACAAAAGCCTCTGCTCCCGCTTCCCGCAGCCCCAGAAGGCCTGCAGGCCTACCGGCTTATCCCCGTCCAAAAGGAACTCCAGGGCGCCGTCCTCGCTGGCCAGCTCCTTTACCAGGCGACTCACGTAGGCCTCGTCCCTCCTGGCATAAACCTGATACTGAGAACTCAGCCAGGACTCCATCCACTGAGCCGCCCTCCGGCAATCCTCCTGCGTCTCCACCCGCTGTCTTTTCAGCCGCTGCCCGGCCTCCCGGGTCAGCTGCCAGAGGGGCTGCCGGAACACAAAGCGAAAATCAAAAGGGGTATAGATGGCCTCCGCCGCAGGCATCAGAAAGGTAAAGGCCCTTCCCTCCCCGCGCATATCCCGCAGAGCCTCTGTCAGCAGCTGCCGCATGTGCCCCTTTCCCCGGTGCATCTCCTCGGTGGCTATGCCCACCAGATAGTCGACTTCTTGCTCCCCCTGGCCCACCTGCAGCCGGTAGGGATTTCTCTGGAGCATGGATACCACAATCCCATTCTCCTTCTTCACCAGAATCTGATTGTCCCGGGCTTTCTCCGCATAGTAGTAGTCGCAGAAGGCCTCTGAATCCTCGGGGAAGCAGCTCTTCCACAGGGCCCGGGTCTCCCCCTTTTGCTCCTTCGCCAGGTATTCCACACTCTCCCCCTGGAAGGTATTTCCGATATTTTCCGCCCAGGAATAGCCCTTGCGGCCGTCCAGGAGCTGCTCCACCAGATATTTTCTGGCAAAATCCGCCGGATTGTAGGACATCTTGGCCTTGCGCAGGCCCTCCAGTCCCATATCGTCCTCCCGGTTCACCCACTCCGCCTCCGGGAATTCGTGAACCAGGAACTGCTGGTTGATAAACTGATACAGGCCGTTGATCTCCGGGTTGGCCTTCTCAATGTGGATTACCGCCATCTTCTCCACCGGGTTGTAGCTGCCGATGGAGAAGGCCTCCAGATTTCCGTCAATGAACACCCCGCCCATGCGCACGTTGAGCATGGAGCAGTTCCTCAGGATGTCGTGGATTCCCCGAACCTCATAGTCCAGATGCTCCTCCACATCCTCTCCCTTCTGCAGCCGCCAGTGATCCAGAAACTTCCACACCGCGTCCCGGTCGGAGCAGCACAGGGGCCGGTACTCGTAGCGCCCCTCGTACTCCCGCAGGAACACGTTCAACCGGTTTTTCTTCTTGTGCAGCTTTCTGCCGGAGAGCTTGCGCAGGGCCTCGGCGCTGTAGAGATAATCCCCGGAGTCCGCCTGCTCCAGCACCCGGTATTTCTCCGGGGGCAGGTTCAGATACTGCACCGCGTACTCGTCGGCCAGATTGATCACCAGGGGATAGCCCAGCTCCTCGTTAAAGTAAGCTTCAATGGCCCCAAAGGCCGCGGGAAGATCCTCCTCCCGGCAGAGGGGCATGGCGGAAAAGCACCGGCCCTTGTCCTCCATCAGCCACAGGAGGGCCTTATCCTCCCAGATGGCATACCTCACCCGGTAAAACTCCTTCCACAGAAAGCTCTCCAGAAACACACTGTCGCAGGTTCTGTTTTTCCGCATACTATAATAAGGCATCATAACCGGAGCATCCTCCGGCCGAATCTCTTTAAAGTCTAATTTCATCGATGTTCTCCTATCAATCCTATTATGTGCCAAGGGTTCCCGGTTCATCATACCATGTTTTCCCAATTCCTTCAAACCCTGTTGCAATTTTCCCCTTCTCCCGCAAGGGCTCTGTATAAAGCGGGCAAATTCTCCGTATACTACTTACATAGAAAGGCGGTGCCAAAACTTATGCGTATTCTGTTACTGCTGTTTTTTCTCATCTGTTTTGTGGACTACTGTCTGATCTGCCGCAAAAGCCCCGAGGAGCGGGAGCAGTCCGACCGGGACCAGGAGGATTTTCTGCGCAGCCTGCGGTAGGCCTCTCTTGGCAGGCTGCGGCTTTTCCTCCCCTGCACAGCCCGCCGCGGCTCTTTTCCCCTCCCTTGCAATCCTGGCGCAAATATTGTAAGCTAGGTGTACAAGATCAGAACATGCAGGGGAGGTGGCTCCAGATGAAGCTTCCAGGCTACTACTCCTCCGGGGAGTTCGCCCGGATGGCCAACGTGTCCATCCGCACCATTCGCTTCTACGACAAGCAAAACATTTTAAAGCCCTCATACGTAACCCCCTCCGGGGCCCGTTTTTACACGGACTCCGATTTCGCGCGCCTGCAGCAGATCCTCCTGCTGAAATACCTGGGCTTTTCTCTGGACGACATTCGGGAAATGACCATCGGGGATACGGACTACCATTTTCTGCTGAACTCCCTGAACCTGCAGAAGCGCCTGGTTCAGGACCGGATCGAGCAGATGCAGCTGGTGGAGAGCGCCATCGAGGATACGGTTCAGGCTCTGGAGCAGGAGCAGCAGGTGGACTGGAGCCAGATGCTGGAGCTGATCCACCTGACAGGAATGGAAAAGAGCCTGAAAACCCAGTATCAGAATGCCACCAACATCTCCGCCAGAATCCGCCTGCACAAAGAATTTTCCCAGAACAGACAGGGGTGGTTCCCCTGGATTCTGGAACAGTGCCGCCTCTCGGAGGGAGAGTCTGTGCTGGAGCTGGGCTGCGGCAATGGGGCCCTCTGGACGGAAAATCTAACCTCCCTTCCCCGCAAGTTTACGGCGGTGCTCTCGGACATCTCCGAGGGAATGCTCCGGGACGCCCGGAGAAATATCGGCCCGGAGGATCCTCGCTTTTCCTTCCAGGCCTTCGACTGCCACCAGATCCCCTTCCCCGATCACTCCTTCGATCTGGTGATCGCCAACCACGTGCTCTTCTACTGCCAGGACATCTCCCAGGTCTGCCGCCAGGTGCGCCGGGTGCTAAAGCCCGGAGGACTCTTTGTCTGCAGCGCCTACGGCTCCGGCCACATGCGGGAAATCAGCCAGCTGGTGCAGCAGTTTGACAGCCGCATTGTCCTGTCCGCAGAAAAGCTCTATGACCGTTTTGGCCTGGAAAATGGCCTCCAACTGCTGGCCCCCTGCTTTTCCCAGATTCTCTGCCGCCGGTACGAGGATTCCATCCGGCTGAATCAGCCGGAACCCCTCATTGAATATATCCTCTCCTGCCACGGCAACCAGAATCAGATCCTCCTGGACCGTTACAAGGATTTCCGCCAGTTTGTGGAGAAGCGCACCGCCAAGGGCTTCCACATTACCAAAGACGCAGGCATCTTTCTCTGCCGTCCTTGAGTAATTTGTAACAAATTTTCAACAAAATAGGAAAAAGTACTTGAAGGTGACCTTACGTCACCTTTTATAATGGGAATAAATAACAGGAACAGGCGAAACAGAAGGATCAGCGTTGGCGCACACCGACGCTGACTTCCGGAAACAACCAATGAAGGAGAATTTTTTATGAAGGGAATTATTTTAGCGGGCGGTTCCGGCACACGCCTCTATCCGCTCACCATGGTAACCTCAAAGCAGCTGCTTCCTATTTACGACAAACCCATGATCTACTATCCCATGTCTGTGCTGATGAACGCCGGCATCCGGGAAATTCTGATCATTTCCACTCCCCAGGATACCCCTCGCTTCAAGGAGCTTCTGGGGGACGGCCACCAGTTCGGCGTGCAGCTCTCCTACGCGGTGCAGCCCAGCCCCGACGGACTGGCCCAGGCCTTCATCATCGGCGCTGACTTCGTGGGCGACGACACCGTAGCTATGGTATTGGGCGACAATATTTTCGCCGGCCACGGCCTCAATAAGCGCTTAAAGACCGCTGTTCAGAATGCGGAATCCGGCAGAGGCGCCACGGTCTTTGGCTACTATGTGGACGACCCGGAGCGCTTCGGCATCGTGGAATTTAACAGCGAGGGCAAGGCCGTCTCCATCGAGGAAAAGCCCGCGAAACCCAAGAGCAACTACTGCGTCACCGGCCTCTATTTCTATGACAATAAGGTAATCGAGTATGCCAAAAACTTAAAGCCCAGCGCCAGAGGGGAGCTGGAGATCACGGATTTGAACAGGATCTACCTGGAGGCGGGCACCTTAAACGTGGAGCTGCTGGGACAGGGCTTCACCTGGCTGGACACCGGCACCCACGAGAGCCTGGTGGAGGCCACCAATTTTGTCAAGACTATGGAGTCCCACCAGCACCGGAAAATCGCCTGCCTGGAGGAGATCGCCTACCTAAACGGCTGGATTTCCAAGGAGGACGTGCTGAAGGTTTACGAGGTGCTGAAGAAAAACCAGTACGGCCAGTACTTGAAGGATGTGCTGGACGGCAAATATCTGGACGTGCTGCACTAAAGAATTGGTATAAAAAAGGAGAAATCACACATGAATATTATTGTAACCGGCGGAGCCGGATTT
Organism: Candidatus Egerieimonas intestinavium; assembly: GCA_018711815.1. Classification (GTDB taxonomy): domain Bacteria; phylum Bacillota; class Clostridia; order Lachnospirales; family Lachnospiraceae; genus Egerieimonas; species Egerieimonas intestinavium. Next base: position 2,445 of record DVHU01000022.1, on the reverse strand, counting down.
ATCGGAAGCAACTTCATTTTCCACATGCTGAACAAATACCCGGATTACCGGATCGTCTGCCTGGACTGCCTGACCTACGCGGGCAACCTGTCCACCCTGGCTCCGGTGATGGACAACCCCAACTTCCGCTTCGTGAAGGAGAGCATCACCGACCGGGAGGCTGTCTACAAGCTTTTTGAGGAGGAGCACCCGGACATGGTGGTAAACTTTGCCGCCGAGAGCCACGTGGACCGCTCCATCGAAAATCCCGAGGTATTCCTGGACACCAACATCAAGGGTACCGCCGTGCTGATGGACGCCTGCCGCAAATACGGCATCACCCGCTACCATCAGGTTTCCACCGATGAGGTTTACGGGGATCTGCCCCTGGACCGGCCGGATCTCTTCTTCACCGAGGAGACCCCCATCCACACCAGCAGCCCCTACAGCTCCTCCAAGGCCGGCGCAGACCTCTTAGTGCTGGCTTACCACAGAACCTACGGCCTGCCGGTGACCATCAGCCGCTGCTCCAACAACTACGGTCCCTACCATTTTCCGGAGAAACTGATTCCTCTGATGATCGCCAACGCCTTAAATGACAAGCCTCTGCCCGTCTACGGCAAGGGCGAGAATGTCCGGGACTGGCTCTACGTGGAGGACCACTGCAAGGCCATTGACCTGATTATCCACAAGGGCCGCGTGGGCGAGGTTTACAACATCGGCGGCCACAATGAGATGAAGAACATCGACATTGTAAAGATCATCTGCAAGGAGCTGGGCAAGCCCGAGAGCCTGATCACCTACGTGACGGACCGCAAGGGCCACGATATGCGCTACGCCATCGACCCCACCAAGATCCACAATGAGCTGGGCTGGCTGCCGGAGACCAAATTTGCCGACGGCATCAAGAAAACCATTCAGTGGTATCTGGATAACAAGGAGTGGTGGGAGACCATCATCTCCGGCGAATACCAGAATTACTACGAGAAGATGTACGGAAACCGCTGAATCTGTTTTTCCTAGACAGTTCTGCTATTTCCCAATATACGGGGACGGGCCTTACGGCCAGTCCCCGCCCTAATGCAGAAATTTTTACGCTTATTTGTTTTGGAGGTATCTTATGAAAGTATTTGTAACCGGCGTCGCCGGTCAGTTAGGCCACGACGTCATGAACGAGCTGGCCAAGCGGGGATATGAGGGCATCGGAACGGATATCGCTCCCCAGTACAGCGGCATCCAGGACGGCTCCGCTGTCACCGCCGCCCCCTACGTGCAGCTGGATATCACGGACAAGGCCGCGGTGGAAAGGGTCATCACGGAAATCAAGCCCGACGTGGTGGTTCACTGCGCCGCCTGGACAGCCGTGGACATGGCTGAGGATGACGACAAGGTAGAAAAGGTGCGCGCCATCAATGCCGGCGGCACCGCCAACATTGCCCAGGTCTGCAGGCAGCTGGACTGCAAGATGGTCTACATCTCCACGGACTACGTCTTCGACGGCCAGGGCACCGAGCCCTGGCAGCCGGACTGCAAGGACTACAAGCCCTTAAATGTCTACGGCCAGACTAAGCTGGAGGGCGAGCTGGCAGTCTCCTCCGCCCTCTCCAAGTTCTTCATCGTCCGCATCGCCTGGGTCTTCGGCAAGAACGGCAAGAACTTCATCAAGACCATGCTGAACCTGGGCAAGACCCACGACCGCCTGACCGTGGTCAGCGACCAGATCGGCACCCCCACCTACACCTTTGACCTGGCCCGCCTGCTGGTGGACATGATCGAGACCGACAAGTACGGCTATTACCACGCCACCAACGAGGGCGGCTACATCAGCTGGTACGACTTCACCAAGGAGATCTTCCGCCAGGCCGCAGCTCTGGGCCACCCGGAGTACGCCCAGGTAGAAGTGGTTCCCGTGACCACCGCCGAGTACGGCGCCTCCAAGGCCGCCCGCCCCTTCAACAGTCGCCTGGACAAAAGCAAGCTGGCAGAGAACGGCTTCACTCCCCTGCCCAGCTGGCAGGATGCCCTGGAGAGGTATTTGGGGGAGATTGGGGTTTGACTTTAATCAGTGAGGGATAATATATGGGATTTCTTAATTTTTATCGAAAAAAGATATATCCAAACTTATATTTCTGGAGACAGCAGCTGGATGCTGTCTCCTACAAGCGGTATGCCCGGAAATTGGTAAAGGATTTTTCTCACTTTACTGAAAAGAAAAAGAAAGGAATTATGCTAATAACTGAAGGCGAATTCTCTTACGAGTATTTCAACTTCTGTTATCTGCACAATATCCTCTCTTTGATGCTTTATGCTATGAAGCATCATTATATCCCACAGATTGCTATTAATCAGGGAAAATCGGATATTATTCAATGGGATTGGCACTTTTGTCAACCTTTTTCAGCATCAACGCTAAATCTCCCTGTTACTCCCTGTCCCCGCAAGGTTACCTCATTTCAGCCACATTTT